>PWFW01000125.1 GCA_003554225.1 Halanaerobiaceae bacterium
ATTAATGATACCCTTCTATCCAGCAGAGCAGAATTCCTGTTTTTAAGGTTAAATTTATACAAATAAAGCAAAATTATTTTTTGCAGGTGATAGCTTGAAGATTAGACAGGGAAATATTCCTGCTTATTTAATAATGCCAGGCTTACCGGATCGGTCATCGCAATTTTCAATACTATGAAGTTCCTGGGAATGACGCCTGCGCCTTCAGTCCTGGGGCTTATCCTTGCTGTTACCGGACTGGAAACGATCTTTATAGGTGTGGGAATTGGTGCTGCTCTCTGGGGCTTTATTACCCTGAGACCTTTTATTACTATTTAAAAACCCCGAAAACTGATGAAGGGTGGAAGTTTTCGGGGTTGAGTATTATTTAAATTGACAGCTGCTGATCGGGGTTTTAGAGAGACGTTAGAGAGATTTTAGAGAAAACATTAGAGATTAAAGGTTATAGCTTTCACCCGGTTCCAGAACGATGACTTCTGCATCGGGCTCGTGCTTTTCAGCCAGTTCAACAAACTCTGCGGCATCGGGTACCAGAATAGGGAAGGTGCCAAAGTGCATGGGAATCACTTTTTCGGGCTGGAGAAGTTCAACAGCCAGGGCTGCCTGTGCCGGGTCCATGGTAAAGACGCTGCCGATTGGCAGCAGAGCCAGATCTAGGTCATAGAGCTCTCCTATAAGCTCCATTCCCGAGAAGATTCCAGTATCGCCTGCATGATATATGGTCTTCCCATCCGAAAGCTGGACAACATAACCGGCAGGGCTGCCTGCATCGCTGGAATGGAAGGCCTGTACCATGGTAATTTTAACTCCTCTGACCTCTACTGTTCCCCCAATATTCATGCCTCCTCCGCCATTGACAAAGTTTTCTTCCTCCAGATTTCCCGGATTATTCTCCTGAATTTTAGCCAGCACTTCAGGTTGACCAACAATAACCCCCTTCGCTGCTGTTCTCCCTGCAACATTTTCCAGGTGATCAAAATGATCATGGGTAACCAGAACCAGATCAGCCGGATCCGGCTCCTCTGTTGGAGCAGAAGGGTTGTTTTCCCGGTAGGGATCAATTAAAATTTTCAGACCTTCGCCGGTAATAATTTCGAAGGATGCATGCCCCAGCCACTTAACCTGATGAGTCATAATTTAACCTCCTTTTGATTTTTTCTTTGATCTTTTGAGATTACCTGGTTTCTGATTTTTATCCAGTAAGTCTGAAGAGCCTGCAGCAAAAAACTGCCTTATAATCTAAATTTTAAAGTGAGAAAAATAATCTGCCAGCTTCCTCTCCTTTATTTTATTTCTTGATTTCTGGAGATTTTCCTCCCTGGAATAGCAGCAAAAAATCCCCGGTTTTAAAACCGGGGATAATGCTTTTAAACTAAAGCTAATATCAGACAAACGGAACTCACAGACCGTTCTTTTGTTTGATCTGTTAAGCTTTTC
The DNA here is from genome assembly GCA_003554225.1 of Halanaerobiaceae bacterium. Taxonomy (GTDB): domain Bacteria; phylum Bacillota; class Halanaerobiia; order Halanaerobiales; family Halarsenatibacteraceae; genus T1SED10-84. Next base: position 1,438 of record PWFW01000125.1, read on the forward strand.
TGTAATTTGTTGCTCCTGAGTTAAGTCCTGTCTTTTACCCTCTTTAAGAAATACCTAAAATTCGGTAACTTTATCAACCTCGGTTTCTAAAGCCTCAAGGCAGCGTTTGACCAGACCTTTGCGCAGATCCCTTTCTTCGCTGCCGTCCAGTTCAGGATTGCCGGCCGGATAGGGAATAGCAATGGCCGGAACGATTCTATTAGCTCCCACCGATCTGGCTATGGTGGTAATGGAGCAGAGCTGCACTACAGGGATTCCAATCCGATCGATCTCTTTAGCCATCGTTGCACCGCAACGGGTACAGGTGCCTCAGGTAGAGGTTAAAACAACAGCCTGAACTCCTGAACTTTTCAGCTCGGCAGCAATATCTTCACCCATCTGCCGGGCGTTGGCCACCGAGGTTCCCGTACCTGTTGTTACATAATAGTAATCGTGGAGCCTGCCAATTTCACCCCGTTCTTCCAGCTCCCGCATAACATCCAGTGGAACCACCCGATTGCCATCTTCATTGGCATAGGCTGAATCATAGCCGCCATGAATCGAGCGATAATCCAGCTGCCTCATATCATTATAGCCCTTCAACGAATAACGACCATATTTGGTAGCGCTGGCCGATTCGATACTGTCAGGATTTTTTGCAGGAACAATTCCTCCAGAGCTTACCAGGGCAATGGTGACCTTATTGATTTCGGAAACTGCTGGAGCCGGCTCGACTTCATCAAAGACCGGCATCGGCAGTTCGGTCTGATATTCTTCATCTTTTAACCTTTTTAGCAGCATCTCTATAGCTCGCAAAGAACCTCGCTTTTCAGTAAAGAGGGTACGCCGCTGCCCCCGGGGGAAATATCCTTCTTCTTCCGGGGAGCCTAACTGCCGATCACTGACAATTTTCTCCACCAGAGAGGCGATCTCAGGCAACGCACTGCGCATACCGGCAGCAGAATCTGAAGTAGGAATGATATAGGCGTACCTTCTGGCTGGATCCAGGCCGGGATTCTCCTGATACATTCCGCTTACCGCTGGAATATCCAGTTTTTCACCAGCTGCCTGACAGGCTTTAGCGCAGGCCATTCCGTATCTTCCCGCATTGAAGGCCGGGCCAGCTACCACCAGATCAGGGTCAGCTGAAGCAATCAGGTCGGCAACCTGAGCAAAGGCTTCATCCTTTTCATTGATATAATTATCTCCACAGATTACCGTAGCAACCACATCGGCAGCATCTCCCAGCTGGGTATCAAGAGCTCCTGCGGGACCAACTGCCTTCATTTCTATATGAGGAGGAGTATCGGCCTTATCCTCTCCTCCAATCTGACCAAAAAATTGATTTAAATAACAGACTATCCGAGGATTTGCTGACATCTATTTTCACCTCCTGAAATCTCTTAATTTAATACTGACGGGCTGTTAAATTATGATAACCAATCTCTGAGGTGGAACCAATTATAGCATTAAGTTCACAGACAATGGAACCATCGTCCTGAAAGCTCTCTCCTGAGCCTCCTGCCAGATTGGCCAGGCTGCCGATATTGCCGATAACCCGTTCGGCTGGATCCAGCCTAACCGGATGGCTGACATTACCGGTGCTGATCACTGCTCTGGCTTCTGGCGAGGTATCAGCCAGCGACTGGGAAAAACCATCATTGCCGGCACACTCGTCGGTAATCAAAACAGTCTTAATGCCCTCCTGCTCCAGCAGCTTGCAGTTCTGCAAGAGATCGGAATCTGGATTGCCATAACCCTCTTCGGAAATGATAACACCATCGGCTCCGATGCTCTTGATCAAACCGGTGGCATGTTCACAGCTGCGCACCTTGCCGGTAAAGGTGGTCAGTTCAGGTGTCAAAACGACACCCAGAAAATTGAGATCCTTGCCGTGACGGTCGTAAAGATCGAGAATTATAGAATTATTTTGATGCTGATAGGTAGTTATTTTATCACAGGCTGCCACACAGTTGCCGCTGACCAGGGCGCCATCCAGAATTTCATTGGGATGAATCCAGGTCGGCAGGGTCTCCTTGGCATCAACTCCGTAGATATAGCTGTCATGAAGCAGCCCCTGAGCAATCAGCATTTCCAGATAAACCACCCGGGGAAGTTCTGCAAGTTCACCACTCCGGGCACTTAAGGGAGGCAGTTCATAAAGATGTGTTGTATCCGGCTCCAGATCCCGGGCTGCCTCACCCAGGTATTCTGCCGCCTTGAGTCCAGCCTCCCGGACTGCCTCTTCATGCTGATGCGGCTCGAGATTTCTCCTGGGGGTAAAGGTCAAAGCCAGATTGCAGGTCTGGGAGAAGGGGGTATAGCGAGCTCCCTCTCCCCACATATCGATTAAACCTTCCTGAATTGCCACAATATCTCCCGTAGTTACCACCGCAGCGCCCTTAAGGGCCAGGGTCCGTCCTGAGCCAACCCTTCCCATCTTATCGGTCACACCGGGATAGCCGGTTATTTCATTATCAAGCCTGAGCCGGGGCTCGATCACATCTTTGACTGGAATTATTCTGGTTTTATCACCGGGGCGGGCAACTGTCATCTCCACCGCAGCCAGTCTTTTATCCTCCAGCAAAAGCTTTCTCAACTCGCTGCGGGAAACATGTAGCACGCCCTCCTCAATTCCGGTCTCATCTCCCAGCTGAATATCATCAATTTCAATTTCACCAACTTCCAGCTTCACTATTAGCACCTCCTGATTTACTGATGAATTTTTCTATTTCCTGAAGAGCACTTTCTAAAGACCAGAG
>PWFW01000274.1 GCA_003554225.1 Halanaerobiaceae bacterium
CCTTGGCAGCCATCAGCACCTCGGGTACAAACATATCGCCGGCCTTAAACCTCTTGCCGACCACATTCATGCCGTTGATCAGCCCCTGATTGATAATCTCATTGGGCTTGACTCCCTCATCGACCGCTTCCTGGGTCAACTCTGCCACCTCGGCAGCATTTCCCTGAATCACGCTGTTGCTTAACTTTTCAAAATCCGCCATTAATATCACTCTCCTTTTCTAATAGTTTATTCCAGATTGCGGGAATTGTCAATCATATTTAAGCTTTCCTGCCCGGGAAAGGCCTAATTCAGCGCGCCATATTCCCTGGCTGTATCGACAAAGAGCTTAATATTTTCCAGCGGGGTGTCCTGCGGCAGTGCGCAGCCCGGCCCGATAATTAGATTGGCCTGCTCTCTGGCACTGTCAATCACCTCTCTGGTCTTGCTGATGATCTCCTCCCGATCCCCGTTCTTCAAAACTGCCGGCGAGATCGGCCCCAGCAGGCAGCTTTTCCCCCTGGTGGCTTTCAGTGCCCTGGCAAAATCGGCTTTCTCATCAATCTCCAGGATATCCGCACCCGTCAGCGCCATCTGGTCCAGGATTTTGCTGCAGTCTCCACAGATGTGCAGGGCTATCAATCCGCCCTCCTCCTGGACCGCAGAGATCACCTCCTCTTCATAATCCCGGGCAAACTCGCGATACATTTCGGGGGAGATCAGCTCCGGTCCGGCAATGCTGTCCCCCATGGAGGTGGCATCAGCTCCTGCCCTGATCTGGGCGCAGGCAAAGCGGCTGACCGTCTCGGTGCAGATCTCCAGAAGCCTTGCAATCAGCTCCTTTTTCCCGGGATCCATCAAATCCATCATAAACCTCTCAATTCCCCTGAGATGGGCGGCAAGTGAGAAGGGTCCCTGATCTGCCCGCCCCATAACGAAGGCCTTGCTGCTGACTCTCTCTTTGGTAATTCGGGTTGCCTGAAGCAGCTCTGGAAGCGTGCCATCCTTTGTAACATCAGGCACCTCCAGCTTCTCTACTTCGGATAAATCCTCTAGCAGGGGCTCAACAATCTCTGGAGGGGAATCGGGATAAAACTCCACTCTGGCTCCTAAAGCTCCGGCCAGGGCGGCAACTCCATTCTCCAGCAGGATAACATCGTGCTGCAACTCCTTCCAGAGGTTGATCTGGGATTCGGCCATCAATCTGCCGCTGATAAAGATCTCATCCATCGGAGCGCTGGAAAGGTGGGCTGCCATGGCAAAGGAGGGAAGGTCAATCGGGATTCTATCGACCTGAGACCCCCTGAGTTCAATCGTCCGGGTGGTTCTTAACAAAGAATTCATGATATTCCTCTCCTCTACCTTTCAACGTGTTCTTTCATGGATCTTTCGACATTACCTCTTGGAATTCTTGGAATAAATCTTGCTTCCTGTCTGCTTACCGCTAATAGCGCCCGTATTCCCGGGCAGTCTGGAACATGGCCTCAATATTTTCTGGCGGGACATCGGCCTGAATATTGTGGACTGAGTTGAAAACAAAGCCTCCCCCGGGTGCCAGGATATCGATGATTCTCTTCACTTCCTCTTCAACCTCTTCCGCCGTTCCAAAGGGCAGCACCTCGTGGGTATCAATCCCGCCCCAGAAGACCAGGTCCTGGCCGAACTCCTTTTTCAGCTTTTCTGGATCCATTGCGGAGATCTGGATCGGATTTAAAATGTCGACTCCGATCTCAATTAAATCAGGAATGAGCGCCAGACAGTCTCCACAGCTGTGATAAAAGAGTTTGACATCGGCTCTATCTTTGATATAGCGGTAAAGCTCCTTCTGTCTCGGCTTGATCAGCCTGCGATAAAGCGCCGGCGAGATCATCGGACCGATCTGGGTCCCGAGATCATCGCCGACCATTAGTATATCAACATGCCGGTCGATTTCCGGTAAAACCTGGTGGTAAAACTCCTTATGCTGCTCGTTAATTTTATCAATGATATAACAGGCCAGCTTTTCATTCTCGTGCAGATCCATCAAAAACTTCTCAAAACCTCTCAGGTACCAGGCAAATTCAAAGCCGGCTCCCATATAATTGAGGATTATTGCCTGACTGCTTCCTTCGGCAACCTCTCTGGTTTTCCTGATGGCGTCCTCAACTCCACTGACCTCCGGAATCCAGTCATCCTTCTTTATTTCGGCAAAGCTTTTATCCTCCAGGGGAGACTCTACTATGTCATAGTATTCGCCTCCGGCATGATTTTCTGAATGCTGTCTCTTGACCCCCCAGTCGTCGATGAAAAACTCCTCCTGCGCGGCGGGATCATATTCCTCTGAGCTTAAAAAAACATATCTGGTGTCGATCTCATACCTCTTCAGTATCTCAGGATGAGGTTTCGCCAGCTGCTGAATTTTATCGATGATATAGTCCTTGCCAGAAAGTCCCAGGTGGTCCTTCAGGTTTTCCTGGGCTTTTCGGCTAATGCCTGTGACAATGCCGCCCAGGTCGATGGGCACACTGTCAGGTTCTTCGTGATTTAAAGCAAGTTTTACTCTCTCGGCAGAATTCATCTTTTTATCTTCCTCCTGATTAATGCCGGCATACTTCCCGGCAGGATATCGCTGCTGAAATGGGGCTAGAAATTTTGCCCGCTCCCCTTGCCTGCTTGCCTTTCTTTGTTTCTCTATCTTTGTTTCCTTACTTAAATCTCCCGTCTCAGATTCCTGCTCAAATTCCTTATCTTAAATCCCCCAACTCAGAGCTGATCAGCTCAGCTCCTCCAGAGCTCTGGCAATCTCCCGCATGTTTTCCCGGGGTGTTTCTCCCGGAACCTCACAGCCCGGAGCGATGAAGGTATCCTTTTCGCCGGCTGCCAGGCACCTCTCTACAGCCTCTCTCACCTCGGCCCGGGAGCCCTGCAGCAGAATATCCACCGGATCAAAGTTGCCACAGACGGCAGCCTTACCCTTAAGCTCCTCAACCGCTCCGGCAAAATCAACCATCCAGTCGATATCGACCATATCAACGCCTGTTCTGGCTATCTCGGGCAGCAGGGCAGTGATATTGCCGCAGATGTGGAGCTTTACCCGGGCTCCCTCCTCCTGAATGGCCCGGCAGATCCTCTTTTCGTAGGGAAGGACAAATTCCCGATAATGCCCGGGGCTGATCAAAGAAGCTGTAGCATCGCCCATTCCGATAAAGTCGGCTCCCGCCCTGACCTGCTCTCTGGCAAAAAGGATGGCCTGCTCGGCGCAGATCTCCAGCAGGTTGTGAACCTCAGCCGGCCTTTCGATGAGGTCGAGCATCAGATTGTTAACCCCTCTGAGATTGCTGGCGCTGGCAAAGGCCCCTTCAATCCAGCCCAGAACCGGATAGCTCTCCCCCGCTTTTTCCTGAAAGAGCTCAACCGCTTTGATTCTGTCCAGCATTCTCTCCCCTTTGAGGGGATCCCTGACTTTCAGCTTTGCTAAATCGCCATAGTCCTCCAGGAAAATCCTACTGAAGGAGGGGGCGGCATCCTCCGGCAGCCTGATCTCCGCTCCCAGATCATGCCCTTCCCGGCAGGGATCGGAAATGGTGCTCACCATATCGATCTGAAAATCCTGACAGCATTTCAGGTTGGCCTCCACCAGATGACGGTAATCGGTGGCGTACTTTCTGTAGGGAATGCCGCTGTGTCTGGCGGCAAAGCCCATCACTATGCTGAGATTCGGGGCTCTATCAACCGGTTTCCCGGCTAACCTGCGAAAAACTCTCTCATAGGGATTCATTTTATCAGTCCTTTTCTGTTTGCTTTAGCGCTCAGCAGAGGGCAGTCAGAGCCTGAGCTGCATCTGGTACAATTTCACTGCAGCAGGCAATGTTTAGCTGATTATTCCTGGATAGTTTTATTAAATAATATCCTGGCTAAATTGTCAAAGATAATTTGTTTTTACCTCGACCTTGCTTCCTTACCCCGGTCTGTTTTTTTTGCAAGGCTCATCTTTTTTTCAGGGTTTTCTTTCCATGGATTATTCTTTATTCCAGAGTTTTTCAAGGTTTATTCTTATACAGAGTTTTTCAGGATTTATTCTTTATATATAGAGGTTGGCAGGATTCATTATTGCACACAAATTCACCATCCAACCAACTTAATCAGGGTGCTCAGGCGAGCAGATCACCAGCAGTTCAAGCAAAGAGCGGCCCTCAGGAAAGCAGGTGAAAATCTTC
>PWFW01000262.1 GCA_003554225.1 Halanaerobiaceae bacterium
ATACGCGATGATACAGTTTGACACGCTTTTATGCGGTTTAAAAAAGAATAATACGCTTCAATACGGTATAACACAGTATAGGGGGGTTTGCGATGGCTAAATTATACACACCGGACCAGGTGGTGGAAATATTGCAGGTTAACATTTCAACAGTCAAAAGGTGGCTTTTGGCCGGCGAGCTGCCAGGCATAAAAATCAGCCCTGGTGGACATTGGCGGGTGAGGTCCGACGAACTGGCCGCATATATCGAGGGAAGCCGGCGGCGGTAATGTGGAAAAATCTATACCGCAAAGCAGGGAGGCCCACAAAAATGAGTGAAACAAAGAACGGTAATTTTTATGAAGGGATGGCCACCATAACGCGGACCCTGGATAATATCGAGATGAAGCACGGCTTCAGCGAGGCAAAGGCCACGGCGCGCGCTACAATAGCTGAATACATCCGGGCTGCTGAAAAAAGTGCTTTTGATTACGGAGTGTTTTGTGGTGCCGCTGAATGGCTGGCCACAGCTGAAGGAATTAAAAACGCTCAGGAGGTATACTAGCGATGCTTAATAAGGTGGTATTAATCGGCAGGTTAGCCCGAGACCCGGAAATGAAATACACAAGCGGCGGCACTGCCTGGACAACTTTCACCCTGGCTGTGGACCGGCCCTTCACGGACCGGGAAACCGGGGAACGTGAAGCCGATTTTATAGATATATCAACCTGGCGGAAGCTGGCTGAGAACTGCGCCAAATTCCTGGCCAAAGGTGGCCAGGCCGCGGTTGTAGGCCGGATTAAAACCAGGTCCTATGATGACAACCAGGGAGTAAGGCGCAAGGCCTTTGAGGTTGAAGCAGATGATGTCCGCTTTTTGCAGCGGGCCAGCGGTTCAGATGAAACATCTCCATCGGTAGAAACCGGCGCGGATTTTCCAGACATCCAAGAGTAGCCGCACGATAATAAAATTGAACGGGTGGGGGTTATCCATGGGCAACTGGCCTAACAATGATTAAAAATCCTTTATGTTTATGTTGCCCTCATTGATTGTCAGGGTGCTTTTTATAATCTTCCAAGAATACATATTTGCTTATATTTATGTTGTTTTTACAATCCGGACAACTAAAGCTCCAGCCAGTTCTAAAGCCTTCAAACTCTTTGCTGCCAACTTCAATTTTAATTACTTTTTTACAGTCTAAGCATGGAAAGCTTAATAATTCTTTTGGAAGTTGGTTGAAATGCTCAATGGCATCTATTTCTCTAATCGAGTCAATAAACTTGAATACAATTAACGAGTTATTATAAAGGCTTGTCGAGGTAGCAACCCTTCTTATGAGACTGTTGTAAAGTTTAATAACTAAACAATAAGTATAGAATAGTAAATGTGGCACTTGCCTATAGTAGTAATCAATAAATTCAATATGTATATCTTCGTTTAAAAACACAAAGTTGAATTCAGCGCTTCTAATCTCTGGCTTTGTAGTCACCAAGTGATTTGCCCTATTCCATACTCTTTGTAAACTATTACCGGCACTATAGTTATATCGTAAGTCATAATAAACCTCCTCATTCATTTTTGAGAAAAAGGCTTTATTATCAATTAAACACAATGCATTTTTTATGATTTGCTTTTTTTTCTTTGCATCTATATTTTCGATTGCATATGCGTCAATATCACCTTTATAAACCAATTCAATAAACTCTTTTGGATCCCCCAACAACCATTCTAGATATAATAAATTATCTCTAAATGGTTTTCGCAAAAGGGCTAATGATACAGCGATTTTACCTTTTTCTATTGCACTGAGAGATTCATATATAAAATGGCACATGTCTGATAGAATACCATAATACACCTGTTTACTTATTATTATATCAGCCTTATCAGCATAACCATTTTCATACAACCATTTAAATAGATTATCGGTCCTATTAAATCGCCTAGCATGGTCCTCATCTTTAAATGTAACTTTGGTATTTAACTTATCATTTTCTATACAATCCCAAAAAATGCTTATAATTATATCATGTATGTACCAACAAAAATTTTGTCTATGCCAATACTCTTCCGGTAAACCTTTATATTCCCTTGTTTGACGCATTAAGATAGCCTCCCTCAAACGCGGATTCATTAGCAAGCAACCTTCTTAAATTTAAGTAACAAGCTGGATATATCGATTATTTTTTATAGATTCAATCATATTAACTATAAACCTTTTAATTACTTTTTAATTTTGCACAGGCTGCAGGCCTGGGACGGGGTTGCCCAGGTTGCAGCTTGTGCTTTACGGAGGCCTTCCCAGGCCGGGCCCTGCTGATTTTTGCAGGGTCCGCCGGGAGGGCAAGAGGGCCGGCCTCATGGCCGGCCTACCTTCGCAATTGGGCTGACAGGTTGCCTGTCAGCCCAATTACTGTTTTTAAAGGGCGGGAGGCGAACCTGTGGGCCTGGGTCAGCATGGCAACTGACTATAATAACCGTTATGTAAGAGGCGGTGTTGCGGGTTTTGCGGCCGATTGGCATAACGCCTATTATCGGCCGTTGCCCCACCTGTCGTGATACGAGCCGCGGCCAGACGGCGCTAGCCGGCTGGGGGACCAGGTTTTGCCTGGGCCCGGGCCCTGGGCTGGCGCTCGGCGAGGGCCGGACCAGGACCGCTGCCGTGGCGGGGCCCCAGACTACAAACCAGCCAGGGCGGGAACAAATTGAGGCCTGCGGAGCAGGCCCACCTTTTAATCTTTTGAGCGGAGGCCTTCACCCTGGCGATTTTGCCGGGGTGAGGGCCGGAGCGGGTCTTTTGACCTTGACTTGTGGAGCGGAGGGCTTAATCCTGGTCCGCTTTATGGCCAGGTTTAAGTCCGGAGCGGCTCCTGCTTTTGCGTTAGGGATAGGAGCGGAATTGGTGGCGTTTTTTTGCGGCCAATTGGAGCAGATAGCCCGATCCCGGCCGCCTTTTGCCGGGGGAACGCCCAAACGATTTATTGTCTTATCGGCAGGGGTGCTAATATTACCGGAGGCAGGACCAATAACGGGGTCTGCGCCTTATGCGTTAATAACCAGCCCAGGCACAATAGGCGCATGAGGATTGACGGGCGCAACAGGTGTAATAGGTGCGTGTGAGTGAGGACCGGCCATGCTATAAATACCAGGGTGGGCGGCGGACCGCGGAGGCATGCGACCGGGTTGGAGTGGAGGCCCAGCGGAGTGGTTTATGCGCAGCTGGGCAGGAGCGCAGGCCCGGTGGCAGGCCGGAGCATATAGATGCAGGCCTGCGGAGCAGGCCAACCTTGTAAGTGTTTTGTGAGCGGAGGCTGTTATCCTGGGCGGCCTTTGCCCAGGTTGACGGGCGCAGCGAGAGCGCAGCGGAACTTTGTAGGCTGGAGCGCAGGACCAGCGGAGCGGTTTGTGTGCAGCTGGGCCGGAGCGGAGGCCTACAGAGTGGAGCGGAGCGGTTAGGAGGGGCGACCTGGCCGGTCTGTGGCCAGGTGGGCCAAGAGGGCCGGCTGGCAGGCCGGGCAACCTTTACCACGAAAGACAAGCGAAAACACAAGCACAAACTTAAACGTATACGTTTGCGCAAACGTTTGCTTTTATAGCCTATCTAGCGGTATCAAGTTTCCCAGGACAACCCCTTTTTCACTGCACCGTCCCAGGTGCTTTCAAGCTTATCAATCCCGCAGCAAGGGCAACGCTCCGGAGGGCTTGGCCAGGACCATTCAATCCAGACCGGATGGCCCTTTGTGCATACGTATCCTCTTACCCTCTCCTCTTCAAGCCTCATGACTTCATGCATTCTGTTCTTACGCAAGACCGGTGGCGGGTTCTCCAGGGTTCTCACATAGCTTTGCAGGGCCCTGGTAATAATTTTTGTCTTATTTATCCCCATGCTTTCTGCAAGCAAATTAAGCTCTTCTTCTTCCCTGTTTGTCAGGTATAGAGTTAGCCTGTTCTCTCTTTTCTCTTCTGGATCTTTCTTAGGTCTTGCCACTTTTAATCATCCCTTTCTAACCATAGGGTTATTTACAGGTTTATAACTGTATAATATTTTACAGCTGGTACATTGTCAAATATCCTGTATAAAACAGATCCAAAGGTGATGCTTTGCCTTTATTGCCCAATCTGCTGCCCCTGGAGCAGTTTGGGCGCTTTTAAGGCGGCGGTGTGTTTTTACACGGCCGCCGGGGCCTTACAGC
>PWFW01000017.1 GCA_003554225.1 Halanaerobiaceae bacterium
GAAACAATGGTCATCAGCTTGATCAGTATATTGAGAGAAGGTCCTGAGGTATCCTTAAAGGGATCGCCCACAGTATCACCCACCACAGAAGCAGCATGAGTTTCGGTGCCCTTGCCCCCATAATTGCCGGCTTCAATATATTTTTTGGCATTATCCCAGGCGCCTCCGGCATTGGCCATCATTATTGCCATCAGCACTCCAGCAGCCAGGGCTCCGGCCAGCAGACCTCCCAGAGCTTCAACATTCCAGAGGCCGACCAGAACAGGAACAACCACAGCCAGAAGTCCGGGAATAACCATTTCTCTCAGGGCACCCTTAGTGCTGATATCTATGCATTTTTTGTGGTCAGGTTTCATCTTGCCTTCCATGATTTCTGGATGTTCTTTAAACTGTCTTCTAACCTCTTCGATCATTCTAAAGGCTGCCCGCCCGACGGCCTCCATAGTCAGGGCAGAAAAGATAAAGGGCAGCATGGCTCCAATAAAGAGACCAGCAATTACATCGGGATTAGTCAAACTGATAACCTCCAGGCCAACTGCTTCCGAAAAGGCAGCAAAGAGCGAGAGAGCTGTCAGCGCTGCCGAGCCGATGGCAAAACCCTTGCCAATCGCAGCAGTGGTATTGCCGACAGAATCAAGCTCATCGGTTATCTCCCTGACCCCTGGATCAAGTTCGGCCATCTCAGCAATTCCTCCGGCATTGTCAGCAATGGGGCCGTAGGCATCAACTGAAAGTGTTATTCCGGTGGTGGAAAGCATGCCCACCGCCGAAAGGGCAATACCATAAAGCCCGGCCAGATAATAGGAAAGCAGAATTGCCGCGGCAATCGAGATAATGGGGAATAATGTGCTCCGCATGCCAACAGCAATTCCGGCAATAATATTTGGAGCTGTCCCGGTCTGGGACTGCTCGGCAATTCCCTTAACAGGGGAATATTTATCCGAGGTATAATATTCTGTAATTCGACCGATTATTATGCCGACCAGCAGACCCGCTGCCACCGCCCAGAAAGCACCTAAATCAGCCAGCAAAAAGTTTACCAGAAAGAATACCGCTGCCACTGTAAGGGCGGCTGCCACCAGAGTGCCTCTTTCCAGGGCCTTGGCAGGATCGCCATCTTCCCCGGTCCTGACAAAGCGGGTGCCGATTATTGCTGCTATGATGCCGACTCCTGCAATCAAGAGAGGCAAAATTGTATGCTCGACACTGAGTGCCGTACCCAGCGTCATGGCAGCCACAATTGAACCAACATAGGATTCAAAGAGATCTGCCCCCATGCCGGCGACATCACCCACATTATCGCCGACATTATCAGCAATAACAGCCGGGTTGCGGGGATCATCCTCGGGAATTCCGGCTTCAACCTTGCCAACAAGGTCAGCTCCCACATCTGCTGCTTTGGTATAGATTCCCCCGCCTACCCTGGCAAAAAGGGCAATGGCACTGGCACCGAAGGCAAAACCCTGAATATACTGCACATCTTCAGTAAACAGTATGTATAATACTCCCAGGCCCAGGGTTCCCAGACCGACAACTGACATTCCCATTACCGAGCCGCCGGAAAAGGCCACCTTGAGAGCCTGATTAAGCGAGCTTCTGGCTGCCTGGGTGGTCCGGGCGTTGGCATGGGTGGCAATCTGCATTCCGATAAATCCTGCCAGCCCGGAAAAAATTGCCCCCAGTATAAAGGAGCTGGCGGTCTGCCAGCCTAAGGTGGGAAAAATAATAAAAGCTACCACAACCACAAAAATTGCTATCATGCTGTATTCTCTGCTTAAAAAGGCCATTGCTCCTTCATTTATCGAGCGAGATAGCTCCGCCATCCTGTCAGAGCCAGGATCTGCCTGAAGTACCTTTCTGGCCATGTACAGGGCAAAGAGCAGGGCCAAAATCCCTGCCAGCGGTATATATATTTCCATCTGTTATCCTCCTTGTATTTGTTTGAGGTATAAAAAGGAAAACAGCGGTCAAAGACCGCTCTTCCTTACCTGCACTGCTTATATTATTATATATTTTACAAAACTGCCAGCACCAGAGATAACACCATAAAAACAATTGCTGCTACCATGGTGGCCTTATTAATTTTTTCTTCCATTTTCCTGCCACCGGAACCGAAAAACTGGGTGGCACCACCATCAATAGCTCCGGAAAGCCCGGCACTTTTACCTGACTGCAGCAGCCCTCCCACAATCACTGCCAGCGAAACAACCAGGTGAATTACTTTTAAAACAGTCAACTCTTTACACCTCCCGGAAAAAGGTAGTTATGATAAATTTAAAATAGCTGTCTCATCTTTAATTATTTTAACATACCTCAATTCAAAATACAATTATTGCGGCTAAAATTAATTTCTTTGTTCTTCTGGAATAAGTTGTAATTGAAAATGAGCTCTTTCTGTGTTATATTTATTATACGAAATTTCCTCTCTGTTTTAAAGTCCTTCTCACAGGTTCTGCTCAGTTTTAAATATCTGCCTTAATTATCTTTGTTCTAACTATCTGACCTTTAAATCTTTGAGCTTTAATTATCTTAGCCCTAACTATCTGAGTTTTTGGCTCTTTGAGCTTTAATTAACCAAACTTTACCCGGTTTTAAACTGAAATCAGCCGGGACAAATTTTTGCCCGTAATAATCCAGAGAATCACAGGCAGTCTTGCCTGACAATCAGCAAAAGTCTTCCTGCAAGGAGATGCAAATTTTATGTCCCAGCAAGATCATAATCTCAGGGAAAACCTCCAGAAAATCTGGCAGTCAGAGGAGCTTAATCGAGAGGAAAAGCTAATACTGGCCATCCTCTGGTCCCGAACTGATTCTCAGAACAGAATTATCGCTGACCCTGAGATAATGGCCAGAGAAACAGGCCTCAGGCCGGCAGAAATCAGCAGGATTTTAATAAAACTGGACCATACCAGCTGGCTGGAGCTGAAAGACAGCTCTACTACTGGAGAAGAACGGGATAATCTAACCGTGGAATTTACCGAACATAGCAGTGAGCAGAAAAAGAGAGTTAGCTCAAAATCAGAGGACCCTTCCTGGCAGTCAGAGAAGGGAGAGCTGACTGCCAAAGAAGAGCTGGTTTACTACTGGCAGAATCATTTTCCCGGCCGGCTGTTAACCCCGACTGAGTACAATCATCTTATCTCCTATCTGGAGAAGGGGATTGAACTGGAGCTGTTAGGCAAATTGATAGCCTATGCGGCTCAGCAGGCCCGGGGCAATCCGGTTTCCTATCTGAAAAAAATTCTGAATGACCTGCTGGAGAACGATGTCACCACCTGGAGAGAATATCAGAAGTCCTGGGAAGGAGAATTAAGTGATGGAGAAAAATCGCTTTCAGAGGATAATAGAGGAGAAGAGGAAAGAAAAAAGCTCGAAGATATCGAAGAGCTCGAAAAAAGAGGCTGGAACTGAACTCTCCCGGGATAAAATTATCAAGAGAATTTATGATCATATCATTAAACAGGCCAACATCGATCCCCTCTTCCAGGACTGCACTCTGGATAACTTCAAATGCAGTATCCTCTCTGAGCACAACCAGGAGATTGTTCAGAAGTTTTTTAAGTATGTCAGGGATATCTCCACCGCCATGAAATTACCTCAGTCGGTTTATCTTTTCAGCAGGTATCCCGGCATCGGCAAGACCCATCTGGCCGTTGCTGCTCTCAAAGAGGCTGCCCGGAAGATTGCCGAGGAGGAATATAAAAACAGAGAAACTGTCCGCCAGGGAATCTTCCCCTATCATCCCAACTGGGCACCTGTTTATTTTCTCAATGTTTCTGAAGGGCTCATGGATATAAAAAATGATATCGATGGGGGTGAGAAGGATTTCAGCCAGAGCCAGATCTATCAGAACGTTAAACTTTCCAGACTGGTGGTGCTGGATGATATCTTTAATGAAATTCGCTTTTCCCCCTTTGTGCTGGAAACTCTGCTCTACTGGGTGGATTACCGCTTGAAAAACAATCTGGCCACTATCTTTACCTCCAATCATAATTTTGAAATCTTTTTGAGCGAAGAAACCACTCCGGTGACCAACGAGAGGCTGAGAGCAGTGGCACGCAACACAGCTTCCCGGGTCAGCAAGATGGTTCAGGGCTATAAGCTGGCCCTTGACAGCTCACCCCAGACCGATTACCGCAGAAAGTATTAGGTTTTCAAA
>PWFW01000120.1 GCA_003554225.1 Halanaerobiaceae bacterium
CAAAAATGAAAATATGCTATTCAATTTTAATCTCCACATGCTCATCATCATCTTCCACATCTACCAGAGTGCCGGTTCCTCCGTTCTCTTCCAGTCCGGCCAGAATCGTCTCAATATCAATATTTTTATCCTCCATTTTATCCCGGGCTTCGGCAGGGATAAAGTTCATGAAAGATTTAACCAGCATCAGCGGCAGGGAAATATTGACCTTTTCCTCTCCCCTTTCCTCAACTCTTATTTTAACAAAGCGAGGTTTGCCTGCCTTTTCCTTTGCCGGAGCGGGCTGATCCAGCGATTCCAGCAGTTGATCGGCCTCTTCTGGAGAGATTTTGCCCTCGGCAATCATCTTTAAAATTCGCATTCTTTCTTCCGACATGTTCCGACCTCCTCAAATGTTTTTTGCCAGCATTAAATATTCTTCAGCAGCTCAACAGCCTTCCCGGAGTCAATTTCTCCCTGCTCCAGGGAATCCAGAATTTCTTTGCGTTTTTCAGCCTTTTCATCGTCCGGGCTATCCTCCACTCTGTATCCCAGGGCAGCTATAACCTCATCAAGCTTATTGCGGACCGTGGGATAGGATATCCCCATCTCCCGCTCAACCTCCTTGATATTCCCCCGGGAACGGATGAAAACCTCGACAAATTTTAACTGGTCAGAAGACAGACGGGAAAACTTATCCTGCTCGAACTTACCCCTGATAGTCGTCTGACAGTGGCTGCATTTCAGCTCGGTTATATGCATATTTTCGTCGCATACCGGACACTTTCCGATTATTTTGCTAATTTTATGAGCCAAAGTTTATCACCTGCTTTTCTTGCTGGGATAAAAAAACAGATATTCAAATTTCACCTCAGTTATAAATCCTCACAGTAAAATTATACGACATATTATTAATTTTGTCAAGTAATATATTAATTTTATTAATCTCTCTGTTAAATATTTTAATTTTTAGTGTCGACCATGTCCCTGAGAGTGGTCAATAATTTCTCTTAAGGCCAGCAGACCTACTATCGTTTTGGAATCTTCAATCTTGCCGGAAAAGATTAGACCAGGAATTCGTTCAATTGAAATTTTTTCAGTTTTAAGAAATTCTCCTCTTTCAGGTTCCCGCTTCCCCTGATGGATATTTTCCGCCAGATAGAGATGGAGCAGTTCTGAACTGTATCCCGGGCTGGTATAAAAATCAAAGAGATGCTGAAAATCTCCTCCGTAATAGCCTGTCTCTTCCTTAAGTTCCCGGCGGGCAGCCTCTTCAGCAGATTCCTGACCATCTATTTTCCCGGCCGGCAGTTCCAGAAGTACCTCTTCAGTGGCAATTCGGTACTGCCTGACCATCATGATCTTTTCCTCCGGAGTAACCGGTATAATCGTTACTCCCCCGGGATGCTCAACCACTTCTCTTTCCGAACTGCTGCCATCGGGCAGTTCAACCTGGTCAACCCGAACATTGAGAATTTTACCCTGAAAGGCATGCCTGCTCTTAATCACCTTCTCCTGCAGATCTTTCATTTAATCATCAACCCCCTAAAAATTGCTGAGATTCTCAAGAACTTCGATCATCCTATGTAATTCGATAAGTTTTACCCTCTCCCTGCTGGTATGGACTGCCTCTACTCCAATCCCCAGATTAACTGCCGGCAGTCCCCGGCTGGTAAGTACACTTGCTTCGCTGATTCCCGAACTCGGAAGTAACTTAGTCTCCAGAGAATTCCTGGCAAAAACCTGCTTCAGAGGAATAAGCCAGTCCTCCCCTCCGCTGAAATTCAACCCGGGATAGGAGAAGAGCATTCTTGTGCTGAAGTCCGCTTTGTTGATTGCTCCCTTCTGCAAAATTTCGTCGATGAGATTATTCCAGCTGTTAACTGCCATTTGCCGGTTACCTCTCACCGCTGCCAGCAGGCCTGCTCTCTTTATTCCGGCAGCCGGCAGGGGACTGTCAAAATAAAGAACTTTAACAGGGATAGCTGCCAGGGAAAGTTTAGCTTCCAGATACTGGAGCATAAGCTTCGCTTCAGCTGCGGTCAGCCTTTCTGCCGGAACCAGAGAAAAAAGAGCAGCCGGTGGTTCCGAGGTATAGATTGTTCCCACAGGGGCTTCTCCATCCAAAATCAAAGCCCGGGAAAACCGGGTTAAAAAATCTTCAGGCAGATAACGGGCTCCCAGCAGTCCAATCTCTTCAGCTACTGTCAGGGCAATTCCCCAATCAGCTGGCATTTTACCGCGAACAGCTCTCAGCCAGCCCAGGATAATGCTGATTCCGGCAAGGTTATCTGCGCCCAGCACCGAGCCCTCCTTGCCTGCCAGATATCCGCGACTGGTGGTAATACTTTCAGCTGCAGCCGGAAATTCTCTGTCCATATGCGCCACCAGCAGCAGCCCGCTGCCAGGCTCTCGAGCTGATCCCTCTCTGGCAGAGCCAGCTTCCCTCAATTCAGCGGGATTCCAGGCCAGCAGGTTGCCGCTGCTGCCTGCCAGTCTGTCAGCAGCCCCATCTTCCTCAACAACCAGGCCCAGGGATATAAGTTCAGACCTGAGGAAAGAGGACAGTTCCTTTTCCTGACGGGGAAGGCTCTCTATTTTAACCAGCTCTTCCAGCAGCTTAAGCGCTTGATCCATCTCTTCCGGCCACCTCCAGATTTTACTGCTATAAATTATATCATATCAGCCAGAAAAATAAAATAAAGAGGATGGCTCCCCCTCCTTTGATATCTTTAAGAGCCATCCTCAACTTTTGATCTCTCTGTTCAATCTCTCAGCCTGAACTCTCAGCCATTTTTAGAGCATTAAACCCGCTTAACTTTTATGATTTTACTAAACAGTAACCTCTTCATTAACCAGCTCAAAGCCCCGGTCCAGTGCTTTTTCGTTGAGCGGAATTAAATCATGGTGACGTTCCGGGAGCACACTGGTCAGCGATTCCTTAACAGTATCAAGATCGATGATCTCTTTTCTGGCGAGATAGGCTCCCAGCATTATCATGTTGGCAACCCTGGTATTTCCCAGTTCATTGGCAATTTCATTGGCAGGCACTTTAATAACCTCGAGATCTTCCCGTTCTACCTCTTTGTCTATTAATGATGAGTTGGTGACAACCAGACCTCCCTCCTTAACCTTGGGAGAAAATTTATCCTGAGATGGCAGATTCATAACTATCACCGAATCAGGCTTGCTGGTAAGGGGTGAGGCTATTCTGCTGTCGGAAACAATTACCGTACAGTTGGCTGTCCCTCCGCGCATTTCCGGACCATAGGAAGGCATCCAGGAAACATCCAGACCTTTGATCATTCCCGAGTAGGCCAGCAGCTGACCGATCGACATTATCCCCTGACCGCCAAAACCGGCCATTATTATTTCTTCATGCATCTATTCCACCTCCTCAATATCTTTTAAATCTCCCAGAGGATAGACAGGCATCATATATTCCTCCAGCCAGTTCAGAGCATCTTTAGGAGTAATTCCCCAGTTGGTAGGGCAGGTGGATAAGACTTCAATCAGGGTAAAACCCCTGCCATCCAGCTGCCTCTGAAAGGCTTTTTTCAAAGCCTTTTTGGCTTTGCGGATGTGTTTGGGGGTATGGACCGATACCCTGGCAATATAGGAAGGACCATCCAGTGCGCTCAGCATTTCCGTCATTTTTATGGGATTGCCGGCTTCCTTGAGGTTACGACCGTAGGGAGAGGTGGTGGTCTTCTGTCCCTCCAGGGTAGTGGGGGCCATCTGTCCACCGGTCATACCATAGATAGCGTTGTTGATAAATACCGTGGTGATATTTTCTCCCCGGTTGGCGGCATGAACTATCTCTGCTGTACCGATAGAGGCCAGATCTCCATCTCCCTGATAGGTGAAGACTACCTTATCAGGATGAACTCTTTTAATCCCGGTAGCAACTGCCGGCGCCCTGCCGTGAGAAGCTTCATGCATATCGCAGTCAAAATATTCATAGGCCAGCACTGCACAGCCTACCGGAGCTACTCCGATGGTTTCTTCTCTGATATCCAGTTCATCCATGATCTCAGCTATCAGGCGGTGAACCGTGCCGTGGGTGCATCCCGGACAGTAATGAAAGTGCTTTTCGGTCAGAGAATCAGGATAGGAAGCTATCTTTTTCATTGAATCTCACCCCCCATTGCTATCAGGCGCTCTAAGACTTCTTCCGCTTCAAAGACAACTCCCAGCCGGCCAAAGAACTCCACCGGTCTTCTGCCATTGACAGCCAGCCTGACATCCTCGATCATCTGGCCGGTGCTCATCTCCACGGTAAGATATTTCTTTATCTGATCGCAGGTTGCTGCGACCTCCTTTTCCGGGAAGGGATAGAGGGTAATCGGTCTGATCAATCCGACCTTAATTCCCCGCTCCCGGGCCATATCGATCGCTTTAATTGAAATTCTGGCTGAGGTACCGTAAGCCACTACAGCAATTTCAGCATCTTCCATCCGGTACTCCTCATGCATAACCTCATTGGCTTTAACCTTCTTGTATTTATTCTCCAGTTTTTTATTCATAGCTTCCAGCT
Organism: Halanaerobiaceae bacterium; assembly: GCA_003554225.1. Taxonomy (GTDB): domain Bacteria; phylum Bacillota; class Halanaerobiia; order Halanaerobiales; family Halarsenatibacteraceae; genus T1SED10-84. The sequence goes on from PWFW01000120.1 coordinate 4,517, forward strand.
CCTCGGGAGCCAGGGCCAGGGAATTGATGACATTGGTATCTCTGCCCTTTGCTCCATCGGTAGCCCATTCCTTCTTCGGTAGATCGGCAGGATCAAGCGGTTCCATAAATTCCACCGGTTCCATCATCTGTCCCAGCATCCCATCTCCCAGAACCATAACAGGATTGCGGTATCTGTCAGCGGTATCAAAGGCCTTATAGGTCAGATCCACCAGTTCCTGAACTGTTGAGGGGGCATAAACTATCAGGTGGAAGTCACCATGGGCCATGCCCTTGGTAGCCTGGAAATAATCACCCTGCGAGGGCTGAATACCTCCCAGGCCGGGGCCGCATCTCATAATGTTGACCACAACGCAGGGCAGCTCTGCTCCTGCTATATAGGATAAACCCTCAGCTTTTAAGCTTATTCCGGGACTGGAGGATGAGGTTAACACCCTGGCTCCAGACCCGGCAGCTCCATAGACCATGTTGCTGGCAGCAACTTCACTTTCAGCCTGGAGAAAAACTCCATCATGTTTGGGAAGCTCCCGGGACATATAGGCCGGTATATCATTCTGCGGTGTTATGGGATAACCAAAGAAGTAGCGGCAGCCAGCTCTAATTGCAGCCTCACCGATCGCTTCGTTTCCTTTCATCAATACTCTTTCTGCCATTATATTATAATCCTCCCCTCAATCCTTTTTATTTTCTTTATAAAGCGTAATACAGACATCGGGACACATCTGATAGCACTGGGTACAGCTGATGCACTTCTCCTGATCTTCATCAGGAACCTCTGCCGGCTGATAGCCGTGACTGTTCATTCTGTCTTCAGCCATTCTGATTATATCGACAGGGCAGACATCCACACAGAGCTCACAGCCCTTGCATCTTTCTTCATCAAAAACAACTTTTTTCTCGACCGTCTTCTTTTCAGCCAAGATGTCTCTCCTCCTTGTAAAAAATATTAATTATATTCTCTGGCTTCTTCCTGGCCGGTAAGAACCCGATAGGCACCGGCAGCCAGAGCCTGCATCTCCTCTTCTCCGGGGTAGATTTTTACCGGAGCTAAAAATTCAACCCTTTTTCGGACCAGCCTGACAAAATAACGGGAATGGGCAATTCCACCGGTGAGGATGATGGCCTCAAGGTTTTCTCCGGAAACAGCAGCCAGCGAGCCGATCTCCTTGCTGACCTGATAGGCCATACCCCGAAATATTCTATCGTATTCTTCATCTCCAGCCCGGGCCTTCTCCTCCACCTCAATCATATTATTGGTCCCGAGATAACCTGCCACTCCTCCAGATTTGAGCAGTTTTTCTTTCATTTCTCCAGCAGAATATTTACCGCTGAGGCAGAGTTCTGCTAAATCCAGGGTGGGCAGACCTCCGCTGCGGTTGGGGGAGTAGGGGCCTTCTCCGCTTAAAGCATTATTAACATCAACCACCCTGCCCTCCCGGTGGAGACCGCAGGAGATACCGCCGCCCAGATGGGCCACGATCACCTCAACCTCCTGGTAATCCCTGCCATTTTCTCTAGCATAGCGCCGGGCCACAGCCTTTTGATTTAAGGCATGAAAGATGCTGTGGCGGGGCAGGTCAGGATGGCCTGACAGCCGGGCCAGTGGGGTAAGTTCATCTACCACCACCGGATCGACAATAAAGGCCCGGGCTTCTGCCTTTTCTGCCAGGGAATGGGCCAGCTGTCCACCAAGATTGCTGGCATGCTCTCCCTGAAGACCTTCCTTTAAGTCAGCCAGCATCTTATCATTAACCTCATAGGTCCCCCCGGAAATCGGTTTTAATAGGCCTCCCCGGCCTACCACGGCTGCAAGTTTGCCGGGAGCAAAATTCTGCTCCTCCAGAAAATCCTCTATTAATTCCAGCCGAAAATCCAGCTGATCAGAAATTGCTGCAAATTTCTCCAGCTCCTGCTGTTCATGGTTGATGGTCGAGGTAAAATGTTCTTCCAGGCCCCGGTATAATGCCAGTTTGGTAGAGGTGGATCCGGGATTGATCACCAGAATATTAAGCTCGCTCATAACAACACCTCTTTTGCTTGGTTCAAAACAATCACTGATTTTGTTTAACTGTCTGATTGTCTGGATTTTTTAAGTTTTCTATTCAGTGATTAAGCTGCGTAAAGGTAATTTTGGTAAAGCTTTTTAACAGGGCTTTTTCCCTGACAGTTATTATAGCTGCGATATTTGGTTCAATTCAACTTTTTGCAGGGCAATCATCAGATTAACAAATTATTTACCTGATGATATAGTTGCTCCGGACCTTTCTGATGCTGGCTATGCGCTCTTCTGCCAGAATATCGGCAGCTTTGTAGGTGGGAATATTATCTCTTCTGCTGATTTCATAGACAGTTTTGATATTATCAAAAATTCTGTCTGTCCGTCTCAGGGCTCTTTCCTTCTCATAGCCGCCTTCCTGCATCTCATCATAAACATTCATCAGACCTCCGGCATTGGCTACATAATCAGGGGCATAGAGAATATCCTTCTCATGAAGGATATCACCATGGCGTTCCTCGGCCAGGATATTATTGGCCGCTCCACAGACAATATCGCACTTCAACTGAGGAATTGTGTCATCATTAATCACTGCCCCCAGAGCGGAGGGTGCAAAGATATCACAGTCAACGCCATAAATTTCATCGGTCTCTACAGCCTCAGCTCCAAATTCACTTTTAACCCGGTTAATTCTATCCTCTTTAATGTCGGTAACAATTAAACTGCCTCCCTCTTCAGCGATATGGCGGGCAAGGTAGTAGCCCACACTGCCCACCCCCTGCAGGGCAACGGTTTTACCGTTTAGATCTCTGGTGCCATAAACCTCTTCAGCGCTGGCTTTCATGGCCTTCCAGACCCCCATGGCAGTTACCGGAGATGGATCACCGCTGGTTCCCGGCAGACCGGTAACATGAGCTGTCTCCTGGGCCACAAAGTCCATATCCTCAACTGTGGTATTAACATCCTCGGCAGTTATATAGCGTCCGTTGAGACTCTGTACAAATCGTCCGAAGGCTCTCCAGAGCCCTTCACTCTTGTCCTTTTCGGCATCTCCAATAATAACAGCCTTGCCGCCTCCCAGATTCAGGCCGGCTGCTGCTGCTTTGTAGGTCATGCCCCGGGCCAGACGAAGCACATCGATCAGGGCTTCTTCTTCATTATCATAGTTCCACATTCTGGTCCCGCCCAGAGCAGGTCCCAGGGTGGTATCATGAATACAGATTATAGCCTTCAGTCCTGATTCTTCGTCATAATTGTAAACAACCTGCTCAAAATCGTGCTCCTGCATCAGTTCAAATACCTTTGTCATCGACGATTCCCCCTAATTTGTTTTATAAATATTTGATAATCAATCTGAAAGCTCATTCAGGCCTCTGGTTACCAGTTTGCCCAGCGCAATCGAATTGTACTTGGTCTCGGGACTGTCAGCCCGGGAAGTCATCACCAGGGGCACCCTGGCTCCATATACCAGGCTGGCTGAAGGAAAACCGGCATAGAGGATCCAGGCTTTGTAAAGAATATTACCGGCTTCAATATCAGGCACCAGCAGAATATCGGCTTTACCGGCAACTTCTCCGGTAATCCCTTTGTGCTCGGCCGCTTCAGGCAGGATTGCGTTATCCAGGGCCAGCGGGCCGTCGACCAGGCAGTTTTTAATCTGACCGCGTTCGGCCATCTTGGAGAGCTGGGCAGCCTCCTGAGTGACCGGCATCTTTTCGTTAACCGTCTCCACTGCAGCCAGAGGAGCAACACGGGGCTTTTTCTGACCGATACTCCGGGCTATAGTAACAGCATTCTTGATCATTTCAGCTTTATCAGTAAGGTCGGGAGCAATATTTAACCCGGCATCGGTCATAAAGACCAGGCGTTCTTCTCTTTCCAGATAGATCAGGGTTACCAGGCTCAAAAGCCCCTCCTGGCGCAGACCATATTCTTTATTTAATAGTGCCTGTAAAATCGCTCCTGAACTTAAGAGGCCCTTCATGGGAAAATCTGCTTCTCCCTGAGAAATGAGCTCCATGGTTCTGCTGGCAGCCTCTCTGCTGTCTTTAACCTCAATAACCCTGGCTTCCAGATCAGGCTCAATTCTTTTCCTGGCCTCTTCTATTTTATTTCTCTCTCCCACCAGCAGAGGCTCGATAATTCCATCCTGCCAGGCCCGGGCTACGCTTTTCAGAACAACCGGATCTCCGGCAGCAGCAACAGCCAGCTTTAAGGGAGGGGTTTCTCTGGCCTGGTCAATAAGATCGGCGATACTGGAAATCATTAAGCAGCCTCCTCTCGACTTAAATCTCTCGCTGTTATCCCTTAAATTTGCCTATGGAGTTGGTAGTTCTGATGGTTTCAATTCTTTCTTCTACAAAGATATCTGCTGCCTTATTGGTGGCAATATCCTGCTCTTCGGCCAGTTCAAAGACCTTAAGCAGTCTGTCATAAATGCCCTCACACTTTTTCATCACCCGCTCTTCACTGTAACCTGAGGGCTGCATTTCGTCACAGACCAGAATCAAACCTCCGGCATTAACCACATAATCCGGGGCATAGAGAATGCCTTTATCGGCCAGCTTCCTGCCATGTTCAGGTTCAGCCAGAACATTATTGGCCGCCCCGCAGATTATATCACAGGTAAATCTTTCCAGGGTTTCGTCATTGACCACTGCTCCCAGGGCATTGGGAGAAAAAATATCACAGTCGACGTCATAGATGGCATCGGGCTTGACAATCTCCATTCCTATTTCTCTGCCCATCTCGATGTTTTCTTCCATCACATCGGTCCCGACCAGTTCAGCCCCCTCTTCCTTAAGCTGGCGGGCCAGTTTTAAACCTACCTTCCCCAGGCCCTGGAGTGCTACTTTTTTGCCCGATAAATCATCGCTGCCGTATTTATATCTGCAGCTGGCCTTAATGCCCATTAAAGTGCCATAGGCTGTCGGTACCGAGGAGTCTCCTCCGCCACCGTATTCTTTAGGCAGGGCCCCGACATGGGGAGTTTCTTTACGCATCATCACAAAGTCTTCCGGCTGAGTTCCCACATCAGTCCCGGTGGAATAACGGCCACCCAGCGCGTCAACAAAACGCCCCAGAGCTCTAAAGAGGCCCTCGGTCCGATGAACCTCAGGATCACCCCAGATAACAGATTTTCCACCCCCGTAATCCTCTCCGGAGATTCCCGCTTTATAGGTCATGCCCTGAGAAAGTCTCAGCACATCATCAATTGCCTCCTCTTCTGTTTCATAATCCCACATGCGGCAGCCTCCCAGAGCCGGACCCAGAACTGTGTTATGAATACCGATAATTGCCTTAAGATCGGTTTTATTATCCTGAACAAAAATCAGCTGCTCATGGCCCTGCTCCTTCATCTCTTCAAATATCTGCATAACTTGACCCCCTTGATTAATTAATGATTATCTTCCATCATATTAATGATTATCTTCCATCATTATATATATGCAAGATTCATTCCAGTTTTGCCTACAGAGATAAATCAAACCAAAAAAACACCGCAAAGCCTGAGGCTGCGGTGTTACCAGATTAACATATTATTTTTCCGAGAAAAACTATTGAAAATTTTATGGAAAATTCAGCCAGAAACTGTCTGCAGAAAAAAACAGAGGTCTGCAATTTTTTGCAGGCAAAGATTTTCAGGGATAATCAGAGATTACGGCAGAGCTTATCAGTCTATCCCGTATTTATCCATTTTATAATAGAGGCTGCGGACTGCAATACCCAGATTTTTAGCTGCTTCGGTGCGGTTTCCTCCGCTCTTTTTAAGAGCCTTTATTATCAACTTTTTCTCAGTCTCCTCAATAATTTCTTTTAAGGAATGATCCTTCAGCGAGGTGGAGGATACCGGCTCAACCTCCGGCAATTCTATTCTATCTTCCTTTAAAACCGGCAGATGATGCTCGGCGATATAATCATCCTCCAGATTCATGTGGATCATGGCCTGGCCGATAATATTTTCCAGCTCTCTCACATTTCCCGGCCAGTTATATTCCTGAAGGATTTCCAGCGCTTCAGCTTTAATACCCTGGACTGACCGGCCATATTCCTGGTTGAATTTGCGGATGGTATGCCTGACAAGAGCCTCAATATCCTCTTTTCTTTCCCGTAGAGGGGGAATGGTGATGGGGAAAACATTGAGACGATAGTAAAGATCCTCTCTGAAATTTCCTTCCTGAACCGCTCTTTCCAGGTTGATATTGGTGGCGCAGATCACCCGGACATCAATTTTTACCGGTCGAGTATCCCCCACCCGGACTATTTCCTTCTCCTGTAAAACCCGGAGAAGTTTGACCTGAAGATTATCACTTACCTTTCCTATCTCATCCAGAAAAATCGTACCTCCATCGGCCTCTTCAAAGAGCCCCTTCTTGCCTTCCTTTTTAGCGCCGGTGAAAGCCCCCTCTACATAGCCAAATAATTCACTCTCCAGCAGGCTGTCAGAGAGTGAGCTGCAGTTAACCCGGATAAATTTTCTCTCCTTCCTGAAGCTTTCATTATGAATGGCATGGGCAAATAATTCCTTGCCGGTCCCGCTCTCCCCCCGGAGGAGAACAGTAGCAGGAGTGCTGGAAGCCTTGCGGGCTTTATTGATGGCAGCTCTCATGGTATCGCTCTCACCTACAATATCGGCAAAACTGTAACGGGCCTTGAGCTGACGAAGCATCCTTTTGGCCTGATCCAGCTCTTCGGTCAGCTGTTTGATTTCAGAAACATCATGTATGACTCCCACGCTGCCCTTAAGCTCACCTTCAACGATTATGGGAGCTACATTGACAATAACATCCTTCTTCTGGGGACCAACTTTCATTCTGACCCCCTTGACAGGTTCCCTGGTTTTAAGAACCTGATAGTGCATGCTTTTTCCCTCAGCAATATCGACATCAGCCGGTTTGCCGATCACATCATCTTCGGTTAATCCGGTAAGTCTGGTGTAGGCCGGATTTATTAAAATCCCCCTGCCCTCCTCATCGACTACGGAGATGGCATCCTGGGTAGATTTAATGATTGCTTCCAGCATTACCTTGATTTCCTGTAAATTGGTTATCTCCTCGGCCAGTCTGGTTACCTCGGTCTTATCCCGAAAAACAGCAGCCGCCCCAATAATATCACCCTTCTCATCCCTGACTGGAACTCGATTGGTCACAATTGTGGTATCATCAACCTGCTGAAAGCTGTTTAACTCCGGTTTTCCAGTCTCAATAACCCTGTGCAGCCTGGTATTGGGAATAACTTCACGAACATCCCTGCCGAGGATATCTTCCCGCTGCAAATTGAGAATCTCTTCCGCCGCTCGATTAAAAAGCTCTACCTGATAATCCGAGCTGACTGCGATTAAACCATCATGGGTGGAATCAATAATTACATCTTTTTTACGGATCTCTCTTTTCAATCGTTCAATTTCAGATTGAACTGCAGTTAGGTCTCTATCTGCTGGCATTTTTTCACCCCGAATTTTTGGACTGCTGGGGGAGTACGCTGCTGCTCCAACTGGTTTTTTTAATCAGTCCTATTCCTCCTATAATTTTACCACAATCTGCTTTTAATATCCAGCAAAAGAAAACTACTAACTGCCGGCTACAATCCTTGTTCCGGTCTGGCCCTTCAGCCCATCCCGGGCTTTTTCCAGAGAGGGAATCAGGGCTTCTCGACCGGGTCTGCTTTCAGCAAACTTTATGGCTGCCTTCATCTTGGGCAGCATGCTGCCCGGAGCAAAATGCCCCTGCTCACAGTACTCCCGGGCTTTCTCAACATCAACTTCTGTCAGAGGCTCTTCCTCCGGGGTAGCAAAATTCAGTGCCACCCGATCAACAGCAGTTAAAATCATAAGAAAATCAGCCTCCAGCTCCTCAGCAAGTTTTTCGCTGGCAAAATCTTTATCAATTACCGCTGGAACTCCCCGGTATCTGCCCTGTTCCTCGACGACCGGAATCCCGCCACCGCCGCAGGCTATGACTAACTCGCCCTTGTCAACCATACTGGAGATAACATCCTTTTCGACTATATCAACCGGAAGCGGGCTGGGAACCACCCGGCGGTAACCCCTTCCGGCATCTTCAACCATTTGATAGCCCTTCTCCTCTTTTAGTGCTTCGGCCTCCTCTCTGCTGTAAAAGGAGCCTACCGGTTTGCTGGGGCTTTTAAAGGCCTGATCCTCCTTATCCACCACCACCTGAGTAATGACTGTGGCACAGTTTTTAGCTATGCCCCTCTCAGCCATTTTCTCCTGGATAGCGTTCTGGAGGTGATAGCCAATATAACCCTGGCTCATAGCCCCACATTCGGGAAAGGGCATCTCAGGTGTTTCATCAGATTGAGCAGCTGTTTCAAAGGCCAGATTAATCATACCTACCTGAGGACCGTTCCCGTGAGCCATAATAATTTCATGGCCGTTGCCTATCAGCTCAACCAGGGAATCGGCGGTATGCCGAACAGCCTCTATCTGCTCCCCGGGAGTGTTTCCCAGAGCATTACCCCCCAGAGCAACAACGATTCTTGCCATAGAAAATCTCCTCCTATTTTTAGTGCTTGAACTATTACATTTTATTGCTATAAAACTTGGTCTGGAGCAACAGAAATATCTGGAATAACTGCCTGGAGATCAGGTTAGGGTAGCCACCATCACTGCTTTTATGGTATGCATCCTGTTTTCCGCCTGATCAAAGACCCGGGAATATTTGCTTTCAAAAACCCGGTCAGTTACCTCCATCTCAGACAGGCCATGCTCCTGGTATATTTGTTCTCCATTTTCGGTATCCCTGTTATGGTAGGCCGGCAGGCAGTGGAGAAAAATAACATCTTCTCTGCCGGTATTGGCAATCATTTCCTGATTAACCTGATAGGGTTTTAACAGCCTGATTCTTTCAGCAAACTGCTCCTCTTCACCCATAGATACCCAGACATCAGTATAGAGGACATCGGCATCTTTGACGCCCTGAACCGGGTCATCGCTGAGATTAATAGTACAGTTAGTTGCTTCGGCCAGTTTCCTGGCCTGCTCCACCAGCTCATCCTCCGGCCAGAGCTCCTTCGGAGAGCAGATGGTATAATTAATCCCCATCAGGGCAGAGCCAATCATCAGAGAATTGGCCATATTATTTCTGCCATCACCGGCATAGACAAAGTTAATCCCCTTAAGATAACCAAAATTTTCTTTAACAGTCATAAGGTCGGCTAATACCTGAGTGGGATGGTATTTATCAGTCAGGCCATTCCAGACTGGAACCCCGGCATGTTCTCCCAGAATTTCCACGGTTTCATGGGAAAAACCCCGGAACTGAATTCCGTCAAAATAACGCCCCAGCACCCGGGCGGTGTCCTTTACCGTTTCCTTTTTGCCCAGCTGAATATCGCCCTTGCCCAGGAACTCTGTCTGTCCCCCTTCATCATTGGCAGCAACCACAAAGGCACAGCGGGTTCTGGTAGAGGGCTTCTCAAAGATCAGGGCAATATTTTTGCTCTCCAGTTTATCTCCCCGGATACCCGCTCGCTTTTTGCTTTTCAGGTCAGCTGAAAGCTGAAGCAGATACTCAATCTCCTCCCGGGTGAAATCCAGCAGTTTTAAAAAGTTTCTTCCTGAAAGATTTTTTGGCATATTCCTTACCTCCTGTCATTTTGTACCAGTATTCTGGATTAAAAAGTCATCTGAATCAAAAGTTTAAATCAAAGGATAGTCAAATAAATCATAATTTCAAACTGACACCGTCTTCACTCTGACAATGAAATTAATGACAATAATGACAATAATGATAACATGTATAGATTCAGCCGGATCCCTAAATTTCAACTGGATCCCGGTAAAAGGGCATGCTCATGCAGCGGGGACCCCCTCGACCCCGGGAAAGTTCAGAACTGGGAATCAAATTCAGCTCGACTCCGGATTCCTCCAGCAGACTGTTGGTTACATAGTTTCTGTCATAGACAATTACCTCCCCCGGAGCTATGGCCAGGGTGTTGGAGCCATCATTCCACTGCTCTCTGCCACTGTCAATAGGATCGCCTCCGGCACAGCGAATCAGCTTGACATCATAGAGACCGAGATAGTTCTGCAGAATCTCTTCCAGGGTGGCGGTTTCCTGGTTTATCTTGAGCTGATCCTCTCCATCCAGGCGCAGAGAATATACCTCCAGTGGACCTTCGATCTCAGCATGAATGGTAAATTTATCATAATCCACCATGGTGAAGACTGTATCAAGATGCATAAAGGCCCTTTTGGCAGGTATCTTGAGAGCCAGTACTGTGTCAAAGCCCTGATCAGAGGACAGTATCCGGGCAGCAAATTTTTCTATAGCCGCCGGGTCGGTGCGCTGGGAGATGCCAACAGCCAGAATCTCAGAACTTAAAACCAGCTGGTCTCCCCCTTCCAGAGAATCTTCCTCATAGCGGCTGTACCACTGGGGGATCTTGCTATCTCCATATTCCGGATGAAAGTTAAAAATGTACTCTGCAAAAATAGTCTCCCGGTTGCGGGTTGCTGTCCGCATATTGTTGAGGCTTAAACCGGTGCCGATAATGGAGAAGGGATCCCGGGTAAAATAAAGATTGGGCATGGGATCCAGCAAAAAGGGATAATCCCGGGTCGATCTGTCATGGAGGGAGGTGATCTGATAACCCGGGATTTCATTCTTTTTGATGCCGGCCATTAATTTAACAACCATCTCTCTGGTGGAAAACTGATCCAGATACTCCATCACCAGAAAGCGGCGCTCCTGACTGCCGATGCCTCCTTCATCCAGAAATTGCTCCATAAATTCCTGGCGAACCTCAGGTTTCTCCAGAGCCTCTGCTGCCAGATTTTCCAGATATAAAACTTCCACACCTTTATCACTTAAAAGATCAGCAAAAAAATCATGCTCCCTCCTGGCAGCTTCCAGATAGGGAATATCGTCAAATAAGAGCCTGGAGAGCAGATCAGGTGTCAGGCGTTCCACTTCCAGTCCGGGACGATGAACCAGAACTTTCTGTAATCTGCCAATTTCCGAGTTTACTTTGAGAGGTGGAGCTGTCAAGTTTAACACTCCCTCATAAAATAATAATTTAAAACAGCCAGTAAAAATAAAAGTCTCGTTTAAAAGGGGCATTTCTCTCCAGTTTGAAATCTAATTAATAACAACCTTTGTAGTTAATATATTTTAAAGTATAATATTATTTTTTTTGCTTGTCAAGGCAGGCTGCCGGCCTGTTAGAGAAGGTAATCAGAAATTTTAGACCGCAGTCTGTCCAGATTGGGGCCGAACTCCCTGTCCAGTTCCCGGGAAAATTTATCATAAATTTCAGCAATGTAAATATCATGGGAAATAAAGCTTTGAGCCATCAGCATAAAAGCCTGGTTCTGGCTCCATATCCCTTCAGTTCTCTCCTCAGAAAAGGAGCCGAAAAAACAATCGCTTTTATCAGCCAGGGCTGTCAGCCAGCGGCCCTGGCTGGAGGTGTATTCCTGCAGCCTCTCCAGCCGGTGAAAATATACTTCCCCGGGAAGCTCCTTCTCTTTCCCGTAATAGATCATAAGTATTTTAACACCTCTCCTGCCAGCAGCCTCCAGGAGAGAGTTCAGTTCCTGATATTCCTGTTCCCAGATTTCCAGAACAATCTTTTCTTCAGCCTGCTCGATAATATTTTTAACCTTTTCCAGACAGCTATCAGTCCCCTCAAAATGCCACATATAATCAATTTCTGTGCCGCGGCTGATCTCCTCCAGTTCTCTTTCCAGAGTGCTGAGGCTCTTTTCCATTTTACTGCGATGGCGCTGAATAAACTCCTTGAGAGGAAGGGGGGAGTAATGAACGGGGTTTTCTCCCCGGGCAATTATAATACCCTCTTCAACCAGATTGCTGACAGTCTCATATATTTTTGACTGGGGGACACCTGATCTTTTGCTGATTTCATAGGCACTGATATTATCATACTCCAGCAGAGTAATGTAGGCTTTGGCTTCATATTTTGTAAAGCCGAACTCTGCCATTTTATCGATTATAAGTTTTTCCCTTCTTGCTGCCATTGCTGTCACCTTCCTGCGTAAAAAAATCCACTCCCGCAAGAGAGTGGAGGTTTTTTGGTAGCAAAATTAATCCTCTGCTACTTTTTTAACTCCAGTCGAAGCCGGTCGGCAATTTTGGCAATAAATTGAGAATTTGTAGGCTTACCGCTGGAGCTTGTCAGGGTGTTTCCAAAATAATTTCTGACCTCCTGCTGCTCCCCCTTTTCCCAGGCTACATCGATTGCATGCCTGATAGCCCGTTCCACCCTGCTGGGGGGGGTATCGAAATTCTCAGCAACTTTGGGGTAGAGCTTTTTGGTTACTGCTCCCATCAGCTTAATATCTTCAAATACCAGTTTAATGGCCTCCCGCAGATAAAGATATCCTTTGATGTGAGCCGGAATGCCAAGTTGATGGAGAACTTCAGAAATTCTTACCTCAATATGCTCTTCTTTCCCCTCACCGCTGCCCTCCAGGTCAATCTCTTCAGGAAGCGAGTTTTCTTCCTTGCCGGTAAAGAGGCGGACAATTCTTCCCGCCAGCTTATCCAGATCAAAGGGCTTCATTATGTAATAATCCGCTCCCAGCTCACTGACCTGCTTGATTATTTCCTCCTGACCGAAGGCGGTTAAAACGACAATTTTCATCCCGGGATTGATTTTTTTCTGCTTCAGCTTCTTTAAGACCTCAACTCCATCCTGTCCCGGCATGACAAGATCGAGAATTAGAGCATCAGGCTTTTCCTCTTCTATCAGTTTCAGCCCGACTTCTGCCTGATTGGCAATTCCGGTTAATGAAAATTCATTGTGAGTCTCAAAATATTCTTCCATTAACTCACAAAATTCCTTATCATCATCAATTATTGCCAGCTCAATCTCTTTTTTCACTTTTTTTTAGCCCCCTCAGTTAATTTTTTATCTCAAAAAATACCAGAATTACTGCAGCAATTCTTTTCCCGAAGAATTTTATCAACTGAAAGATTAAATTATATTTA
>PWFW01000079.1 GCA_003554225.1 Halanaerobiaceae bacterium
AAATTAAAATATTGGTGTTTAAAAACCTGCCAGCCCCAGCGAAGCTGGCAGCTAATTTTTTTGGATAAGGATACCGGCTCAAGCTCCCGGGAGCCTGCCAGAAAATATACCCGGTTGTGACTTTCCTTGCCCTTTCTCAGCCTGGCAGGACCATAGCAGTATACCCTGGCAAAACCAGCCTGTTTTAAGAGCTGCCTGACTCTATTCAGGGGAAAGGCCTTTTCTTGATGGAGTTCCTGAAAAATTCCAGGACGATCTTCGAAGGTTATTGACAGCTTTACCTGCCAGCTGCACTGCCCCGGCCGGGCAATATCCTGCCAGATGCAGTGGTAATTGTTACCGCTGAAGGTCAGATAGCCAGATTCAATCGATTCCAGCCGGCTGCAGGTATTATAATCAAAAATGAAAACTCCCCCGGAATTCAGGCAGTTTCTGGAACTTTCAAAGGCTTTAAAGAGATCCTCCTCTGTCAGCAGATAATTCATGCTGTCAAAAATAGAATAGATCAGGTTAAAATTATTCTCCAGAGTAAAATCTCTGATATCAGCCTGAATCAACTGGCAGCGGGATTGATAATCTTTAAGTTTCTGACGGGCTTCAGCCAGCATCGGCTTCGACCTGTCTATCCCGGTCACCTGAGAGCCCTGCTGGAGAAAATGTTTCATCATGCTGCCGGTACCGCAGGCCAGCTCCAGCACCTTGTCCGGAATTTCCTGGCCGTGATAGTGTAATAATATTTTGAGAAACTCAAACCAGAAACCGTAGGGCACCCGGGTCATTACCTGATCATAAATCCGGGCAAAGGCATCATTATAATTAACTGCTTCCTGGTAGATATTTTTAATGTTTTCTCTATTAAATTTCTTATCAGAAGACCGGCTTTTTTCCATTTCCAGTCCACCTCATTGGTTCCGGGCGATAGCTTCTTTAATGAAAGTCAGCAGAGGTTTTCGTCCGGTCCGGTCCTTTGCCGAAGTAAAAAGAACATTTTCAGGAGAAACCTTCAGCTCTTCAGCTATTTCCTGGAGCCGGGGTTTTAGCTGATTTCTTTTGAGTTTATCGGATTTAGTAGCTGCTATCAGATAATTGAGCTGACTGGCCTTCAACCATTCTATCATCATCTTATCCTCATCGGAGGGATTATGCCGGGCATCGACAATCTGAATAATCGCCCTGAGATTGCCCCTTTGATTGAGATAGCTTTCGATCAGGTAGGCCCATCTCTCCTTTTCCTGCTCCGGAACCCGGGCAAAGCCATAGCCGGGCAGATCGACCAGACAGAAACGGTCTTCAATATTGAAAAAATTTATACTTCTGGTTCTTCCCGGGGTTTTGCTAATCCGGGCCAGTTTTTTTCTGCCCAGCACCATATTAATCAGGGAAGATTTTCCCACATTGGACCGCCCGGAAAAAGCGATTTCGGGAAACTGATGCTCCGGCAGGTCCTCAATCTGATGAGCGCTTTTGATAAACTCAACTTTAGAAAACATCAGGCTGCTCCTTTCTGTCTAAAAGCCACTGAGGATCAGAAAAAATAAAAAGGAGACAGTACCACCCTCTGGGCAGCACCATCTCCCGAATCATCCTGGTTAAGCCGTTTCTTCCCGATTTTCTTCCTTACGGATTAATTCCGGCTGAGCGCCGTCATCAATTACCTCTTTGGTAATTATGCATTTAGTCACGGTAGTATCTGTGGGAAGTTCATACATTGTATCGAGAATGGAATCCTCCAGCACCGACCTCAGGCCCCGGGCTCCGCTGCTGTGTTTAAGAGCTTTGCGGGAAATCGCCCTGAGAGATTCGGGAGTAAATTCCAGTTCCACATCATCCATAGCGAAAAATTTCTGGTACTGTCTGACCAGGGCATTGCGGGGCTCGGTTAAGATCCGCACCAGATCCTCTTCCACCAGTTCATTCAGGGTTACCTGAATCGGCATCCGACCAATGAACTCAGGAATTAGACCATAATGCAGGAGGTCCTCGGGGAGAACATGTTTCAAGATATCACCGATATTGTCCCTCTCTTCGCTGGTCTTTATATCTGCTCCAAAACCTAAAGCCTTATTGCTAATCCTGTTCTGAATCATCTTCTCCAGCCCGCCAAAGGCCCCTCCAGCAATAAAAAGTATATTGGAGGTATCGATCTGGATAAATTCCTGATGGGGATGCTTGCGGCCGCCCTGAGGCGGAACGCTGGCCACTGTGCCTTCGATAATTTTCAGGAGAGCCTGCTGGACACCTTCACCGGAGACATCTCTGGTAATTGAAGGATTCTCCGATTTGCGGGCAATCTTATCAATTTCATCAACGTAGATAATACCCCGTTCGGCTTTCTCCACATCATAATCAGCAGCCTGAATCAGCTTTAACAGAATATTCTCCACATCTTCGCCCACATAACCTGCTTCCGTCAGGGAAGTGGCATCAGTAATGGCAAAGGGAACATCAAGAATTCTTGCCAGGGTTTGAGCCAGCAGTGTTTTGCCGCACCCGGTCGGTCCGATCATCATGATATTACTTTTCTGCAGCTCCACATCATCTATCTTCATATCAGAATTGATCCGTTTATAGTGGTTGTAAACGGCTACCGAAAGTGTCTTTTTAGCACGATTCTGACCAACCACATAGTCATCAAGGATTTCTTTTATCTCAACCGGGCGGGGAATGGAACTGAGATTTAAATCCAGATCTTCACTGAATTCCTCTTCAATAATTTCATTGCAGAGATCGATACATTCATCACAGATATATACTCCCGGACCGGCCACCAGTTTCCGGACCTGCTCCTGAGATTTACCGCAGAAGGAACATTTAAGCTGTCCTTTTTCATCTCCAAATTTAAACATTCAATCACCTCATTTGGTTAATCCTGTGTTTCCTGCTCCAGTTCATTGCGGGTGATAACTTCATCAATTATTCCATATTTCAGAGCTTCCTGAGCAGTCATGAAATAGTCTCTTTCTACATCCTCTTCAATCTTATCAACACTCTGTCCGGTGTGCTTGCTTAAAATTTCATTCAGAGTTTCCCGGATCCGCAAAAGCTCTTTGATATGAACTTCTGCTTCACTGGCTTTGCCCTGAATACCGCCGGCCGGCTGATGAATCATCACCCGGGAATAGGGCAGTCCGTGGCGTTTACCTTCAGCTCCCGCAGCCAGCAGCAGTGCTCCTGCACTGGCAGCCTGCCCCATGCAGATAGTAACCACATCAGGCTTGATATACTGCATGGTATCATACATAGCCAGAGCTGCTGTTACCGAGCCGCCGGGGCTGTTAATATATAGATAAATGTCCTTATCAGGATCTTCCGCTTCTAAAAAAAGCATCTGAGCGATGACCAGATTGGCGATTTCATCAGTGACATGGGTGCCTAAAAATATAATTCTGTCCTTAAGCAGCCGGGAATAGATATCATAGGATCTTTCTCCTCGATTGGTCTGTTCTACGACCATTGGAACCAGATTCATATATACTCCACCTCCTGTCAGCCTTCAGGCTGAACTGATTGTTGGATATATTTTACATTGCAGCTATTATTTTGCCTTCTCTAATTACATTTTAATTGTTTTCCCGCAGGAAATCAATAGTCTTTTCCATTTTCATGCCGTGTTTCATCGATTCCAGCTGACCCTGCATCTGAAAAAAACCTTTAATCTGTTCAATATCCTGATCGCTCTCTTCAGCTATCTCTGCCAGCTTCTCTTCAATCTCCTCATCGCTGACCTCAATGCCTTCTTTAGCGGCAATAGCTTCCAGCACCAGATTCTGTTTGGCCCGTCTAAGAGCAATATCTCTATTATCAGCCCGCCATTCTTCTTCAGTCAGGTTCTGATATTCAAAATAGGTATCCAGATCAATTCCCTGAGACTGCAGGTTTTGAGCCATCTGCTGCAGCATATTATCCAGTTCACTCTCAACCATTTTTTCCGGCACATCAATTTCAGCATTTTCAGCTGCCTTTTCTATAATCTCATCTTCCAGTTCATGCCGCTGATGATGCTCTTTATGCTCCAGCAGCCTTTCCCGGAAATCCTCTTTAAATTCTTCTAAAGTTTCAAATTCGGTTACCTCATCAATGAATTCATCATTTAACTCGGGAACTTCCTTTTCCTTAATCTCCTTGATAGTAACTTTAAAAACAGCATCCTTGCCGGCCAGATCTTCATCATAATCCTCAGGAAAGGTTACATCTATCTCATAGGGCTCTTCTCGAATCTCAAGTCCGATCAGCTCCTCTTCGAAGCCCGGAATAAAATCACCGGAACCAATTTCCAGAACAAACTCTTCAGCCGAACCCCCGGAAATTGGCTCTCCCTGGACAAACCCCTCATAGTCAATAACCACATGATCACCGAATTGGACATCTTCCCGATCCACGCTGGCCAGCTGGCTGTGCTCTTCCTGAAGCCTCTCAAGCTGCTCCTCAATCTCTTCTTCATCTACTGTAATCTCTTCTCTCTCAATCTCAAAGCCGGTATATTCTCCCAGTTCAACCTCTGGTTTAACCTCCACTTCAGCAGAAAAAGTTGCCGGCTCATCTTCAGCAATATGAAAATCTTCAATTTCAGGCTGATCTATCGGCTCAATCCCGCTCTCTTCTACCGCCCGGGAATAATTCCGGGGAATAAGAATATCGAGAGCATCGCTGTGAAGGACCTCTTTACCAAAACGGGCTTCCAGCACCTTGCGGGGAATCCTTCCCTTACGAAATCCCGGCAGCTCCATATCTTTGACAACCTTGCGATAAGCCTGATTCAGGGCTTCATTAACTTCCTCACTCTCTATGGTAACTTCAAGTTTAACTTTGTTGCCTTCCAGTTCAGTCTTTTTTACTTCCATTTTATTACCTCCCTGATAAAAAATTGCTCCAAAATTAACTCAGTCAGAAAATCTTCAATCCCCGTAATAAACTCCTTAAGGTCTGCAAAAGGATCCGCAAAAATATATATAAAAAAATAATGGTGCGGAAGGGGGGATTCGAACCCCCACAGGATAAACCCACTAGATCCTAAATCTAGCGCGTCTGCCAGTTCCGCCACTTCCGCCCATTTACATCAATTTTTATTATTAAATTAGGCTCAAGTTTAACTGCTAAATCAACCGATAAAAATAATAGCTGAAGAGCCTCTCTTCCTTATTATGAAAACCATAATAATGTTAGCACATAGGCCCTCTATTGTCAAGCAAAAATAAACAGCCTGAAAGCAGGAAAAAAGGAAGATATCTAGAATAGGTATAAATAGAAAGAAGTTTCTTAAAGATAATAATTTTAAAGGGGAGCCCGACCGGAGGCTGAGAGGATGGCAACATCGACCCTTATTACCTGATCCTGATAATGCAGGCGCAGGGAAATAAATCTGTTACAGCTCCTCCAGCACCCGGCGGCCTGCCTCTGAATGGGAGGAGTTAATTTTTATGCAAAAAAATGTCAAGTTAATGGCTGAAATCGCTGTCGCTGTGGCTCTCTCTACTGTTTTAAGTTATCTGACTCTCTTCCGCATGCCCCAGGGTGGCTCTATCAATCTGGAGATGCTGCCGATCCTCTTTATTGCCTTTCGCTGGGGCGGTGTTCCCGGACTTATTGCTGGAGTCGTACACGGATTGGTACAGATTATCACCGGAGCCTATGTCGTTCACCCCGCTCAATTTTTGCTGGATTATCCTGTAGCCTACGGATTGCTGGGTATGGCCGGTTTTATCTCAATCTTTCGGGCCAATAATACCATAAAAATGCCTGCCTTTCTAGCAGCTCTGCTGCTGGGCACCGGTGCCCGTTTTTTCTCACACCTGGTCGCCGGGGTAATCTTCTTTGCTGACCTGGCTCCTGAAGGCCAGAATCCCTGGGTTTATTCAGCTGTTTATAATATAACCCATCTGATTCCTGCTGCTATTCTCTCCGGCCTGGTAATTCTAATTATCTATCGCCAGACCCAGGAAGTTTTTCAACAGCAGATGCAATCCTGACAGGGATTTTTTAATCTTCACTGGCAAAGAGATATATAAACCTGCCCGGCAACATTTGCCGGGCAGGTCTTTTTTTGCTCTTTAAAGTCAGGACAGAAGTTCTTTCCACTTCAAGATTGCAAAATTAAGCAGCCCTCAATCCTGGAGATCTGGAAAAAATAGGCTCAGTTCCCTTGCTGCTGCTTCCGAAGAATCAGAAGCGTGAATCAGATTATCAGGCTGCATGTGACAGGCTAGATCTCCCCTGATGCTTCCTGGAGCTGCCTGAAGGGGATCGGTAGCTCCGATCAGCGATCTTACCTTGGGAATAGTTCCCTCCGGTCCAGCCAGCACCAGCGCAACCATCGTTTTACCGGCAAATCCAGAAACTATATTATCATAAAAGTCTTTGCCCCGATGCTCTTTGTAGAGCTCTGCCAGAGTCTCCCGTTTAAAACTGGTCAGATTCAACTTTTCGATAGTTAAATTAGCATCTTCAAAGCGGGAAAGAATCCGGCCGATTAATTTTCTTCTCACAGCTTCAGGTTTTAACAGAACCAGGGTTTTCTCAGCAATTT
Source organism: Halanaerobiaceae bacterium (assembly GCA_003554225.1). Classification (GTDB taxonomy): domain Bacteria; phylum Bacillota; class Halanaerobiia; order Halanaerobiales; family Halarsenatibacteraceae; genus T1SED10-84. Next base: position 6,524 of record PWFW01000079.1, read on the forward strand.
CCTGCATAAATTTCTATCTCTCCTTATCTGTTTATAATTATTTCTTGCTTATATAATTTACCTTGAAAATTTGCAAAAAAATTTTCATTTATTGTTGTGCCCCAGAGGGGCATGGCTGTTTATCATGAAAATATGTCGTGATATTTTCTTCTATTGTTGTGCTCCGAAGGAGCACGATAGTTTACCTTAAGTTAATCTCCTGCTCTCACTCATCCCCTCCAGCATATAACCTCAGTTAAATCTCTCTAAGTAAAAAGCTTTCAGATATTAAGCCCTGTTCTCCAGGCACAAACTATCTTCCTTTTGAACATTTATTCTGACCATAATTAATGTAAACTGCTCACTGTCTAAAACCTAACTGCCGTTAAAGAATTTATAGCTATTACTTCAATCTTTGAGATATAGTTCTTCCAGCCTCTCCCTCAGCTCTTCCTCTTTCCTACCGGAAAGGAAATACTCCGGTATTCCCCGGGGGGCGGTAGGGGCAAATCTGGAGGGATCTTCCAGAATATCAGCAATCCTTTCCCAATACCTGCCGGCTGTGGCCTCCCAGGTATAGCTCGTTCTAACCCGCTTAAGACCGGCCTGGTGGTATTTCTCCCAGTTTCCCTTCTGAGAAAAAATTTCCAGCAGCCCCCGGGCGATATCTCCAGGGTCCTCAGGATCTATCAGCACTCCATATTTTTCATTCTGCTCCCTGAGAATCTCAGCCGGACCTCCATTGCAGGTAGCTGCTACCGGCAGTCCGGAAGCCATTGCTTCAATGGGCGCCAGTCCGAAGGGCTCATAAAAAGCTGTCAGGGCAAAGGCTGACCTGCGCTCGGCCAGAATTCGATAGCAGGAAGCCAGCTCCTGCTGACTGGCCAGCGAGAAGAGACTCACCTTTCCCTTTAGATTGTGTTCAGAAATAATCTCCATAATCTCATCCAGTATCTCCTGCTCTTCGGGACCGGCCTGGCTGTAATCTTCAAAGGGATTCTCTATTCCCCGCAGGGTAATCACCAGATTGGCTTTTTCCTGCAGCTTGCGGTTATAGGCAAAAGCCTTAACCAGACCTCTATGATTTTTTTTGCTGTCCAGCCGGCTGGCTGCAATAATAGCAGGCAGATCCTGTCTTTCTGCTGTCAGGTCCCTGGTAAACATCTCCCTTATTTTCTCCTGAATTTTTTTATCTGCTGGACCTCTGTCAGGATTAAAGATATCGGTATTAACCCCCGGGGGAGCCAGGGCAAATTTAGTCTCAAAATCATCCAGAATTGCCTGCCGGTAAGCTCTGTGGTTGTACTGTTCATCCCTCTCCTGGCTGGTGGAAACAAATATTGTCGAGGAGTTGGCCATGCTGACCCTTTCAGCTGCCAGCCGGCAGTGAAACTTAAATCTTTCCAGCATGGCATCCAGATTATCAGGATTAACGTTCAATTTATCCATTTTCTGAGCTCCCAGAGAATGGCCGGTAAAGCTGAAGGGAATTCCGGTTTTCTCCCGGTAGAGAGCTCCAGCCAGGCCTCCATCAGCATAGTGGGTGGTGACAAAATCCGGTCTGCGGTCCTCCTCCTGGTAAAATTCCTCAATCCCCTCTACATATTCCTTGAGATGAGGCCAGAGCTGTTCCTTCGCCAGAAATCTGCTGCCTCCAAAGGGTATCCTGATGATTCGAACCCTGTCACTGACGGGATAGCTGTCAATCCTGCCAGAAAATTCCGGCCAGTCCGGATCCCTAATCTCTCTGGTTATGATATCAACATCCAGGGAAAATTCTTTTGCCAGGGCAATGGCAATTTCTTTGACATAGACCAGCTGACCCCCAAAATCCGGATGTTCAGTCCAGTAACTGTCCTCAGGATCAAAATTTCCCTGGGGATTGAAAAATGTTATTAACTCCGGGATAGGCATAAATTTAACCCCCTTAATTAATGTTATATTTGGTAAGGAGTTCACCAGTTTGAGGCAGATTGACCAGAGCGCCGGGCTGTTTTAAGACCTCTGCTGCTGCAGCGCTGCCGAGTTTTAAGGCAGTTAATAAATTTTTCTGCTGCAAAGTTCCGGAATAAAAACCGGACCAGAAAGCATCTCCAGCTCCGGTGGTATCGACTACTTCTCTGGCCAGGGAGGAAAGGTGCTGACGATTCTTGCCGGTTGATGCCAGGAGACCATCTGCACCCAGAGTCAAAATCACCAGGCCGGCTCCGGCCTCATGAAACTCCTTTATGTAAGCTTCTCTGCTTCTCTCACCGAAAAGAAATCTGGCATCATCCAGAGAAGGCTTGACTATATCAATCTCAGCCAGCAGGTGCTTGATATACTTCTGACCAATTTCTCCTCCCCGCCAGAGCTGGGGGCGATAATTTGGGTCCAGCGCTATAATTTTATTCTGACCCTGAGCTAATTCTATCACCTTCTCAATTGTCCTTCTGCCCCGGGGAACTGTTAGAGCAAAGCTTGAAATATGAATAATTCTGGCCTCTGAAACCCTTTCAGCAGATACCTGCTCCGGGCTTAGATTGCTATCTGCTCCTCGATATGCCAGAAACTCCGGCGATTCCTGACTTCGGGTTACCAGAATTACTGTGGTGTTGCTTTTCTCATCCCTGCTGATGCCGCTGATATCCACTCCTCTTTCCTGCAATCTGCTGAGGAGATATTCTCCCAGTCCATCGCTCCCCCCCCGGCTGATCAGGGCAGTTTTCCTGCCCAGACTGGCCAGGTTCATAGTTATGTTGGCCGGTGAGCCTCCAAAGTAACGGCGAAAATCTTCTGCGCCGGCAAAGCTTCCTGATTCTTTCACAGAAATTAGATCCACCACAGTCTCGCCAACCGCCAGCAGATCAATTTCTCCAGAGGTCAGCTCGATGCTTCGAGAAAAATTAAAATCCACCAGCATCCCGCCTTTCTTTCAGATCATCACTGGCCAGTAAAACATACTGCCAGCTGGAGAGTTCAACAACTGCAGTGCTGCAGCCAAATTTTTCAAAAAAAGCAGCCAGCTTATCCGGCGAATAAAAACAGCCCGGCTCTCCAGCCAGCTCCTCCAGCCACTGCATGATCCTGGTTTTGCGATCGACAGGATCAAATTCCAGAATCACAATTGCCCCTTTATTTCTGAGGATCCTTTTCATTTCAGCCAGGGCTGAGCCGGTGCGTTCAAAATGATGCAGGGCGTCAATGCAGAAAACAAGATCGCAGCTGTTATCTTCCAGGGGTAAATTTTGAGCCCGGGAGGTCACTATCTTAACAGTTTGACTTGGGACCTTCTTCCGGGCTTTTTTCAGCATTTCAGCTGAAGAATCAACCATTATTAATTTGTTATCGGCCGGCAGCAGCCGGGAAAGCTGGCCGGTTCCAGCCCCGATATCGCAGATGACATCATCGGGCTTAATTCTCACCTGTCCCAGAGCTTTTTTAATCATTTTGTGATGACCGACTGCTTTCATCAGGCCGTCATAAAAAGGTGCGGCCAGGCTGAATAAATCCATTATATTCCTCCATCCTTAACCATTTAGAAAATAATAATAGATGATTGAGAGAACCATGATGCCTGCGGCTGTCCCGGTAAAGGGGATAACCATATCTCGATAGTATTTTTTCAGGGTGGTATCAAAGTACTCTATCGTCATCAGATTGCAGAGGTGGAAGGGGGAAAGAACATATCCAAAGTAACTGCTGCTGAAAATTATCATGTGCCAGAGGCTGTACAGGTTGGAATCTGTAAAGAGCACCAGTAAGATCGGGTAGGCAATTCCAATCGCTCCCACATGATTGCCGGTTAAAAGCCCGGCTAAAAAGGGTATTATCAGGGCCAGCAGCAGCAGCGGTATACCGGCCTCCATAAAAATCTCTGTCAGATTAAAAACACCTTCGGAATTCTCAATAAAGGTCCGAAAGATCATTATTCCCAGGACACCAAGAGTCAGTTTGCCATCAAAACCCCGGGAGATCATCTTAAGCTGGAAACTTTCCCGTTTAATCAAAATGACATAAATAATACCCAGCAGGAGGGAGAAGGTGAACTCAATTGGTAAAAATATGGGCGGAAAGAGTACTATTATAAAGGGCATGATCACTTCCAGTATTTTTTTCCAGGAGGGTCTGACCTGATACTTAATTTCTTTATCCTGCCCCTGCTGTCTGCTTTTCCGGGAAGCTGACCGGGAGGCATTTTCCACGACTCTACTCTCAGTTCGGGTATAATATAACCAGCCCACCACAATCATAATCGCCACAATCGGCAGATGCATAGCGGCTATGGTATAAACATTCAGACCGGAAAGTGAGGCAGCGATGATTAGGCTTGGAATATAGGGAAAACAAAAATACCAGAGATGGCGATAATAGATGTTTATTGAGGTCATCCTGGCTCCAGACATTTCCATCTTCTCCCCAAGAGGAGCAATTATAGGTGCAGAAAATATTGCCCCTCCAGGTATGGGCAGCATCCCAATTACCGAGGGAATTGCTGTAATCGTCAGATAGAGATTGCTGATGAAATAGCGGGTAATTTCAATCAGTTCCTGCAGGAGAGAGATTTCTTTCATAATGTAAGCAAAAACAGTAACCAGAGCAACCAGTGAGACAAGTTGAATCGTAATGGGATCAATCAGAGCCTGATAGAGCGTTGGAAAGAAGGCTGCTAAATTTGCTGTCAGGCTATCGGAAGCAGTTATTCCAACCAGCAGGGAGCCTGCCAGCATGGCGGTGGCCAGCGATTTATTTCGGGAAAGCAGATATATTACTAAAAAAAATGCAGCTAAAGTTCCAGTTATTGATATCATTAGTCTCCTCCTGTATTCCAAATAAATCCAAATTTCAACTGTGTTTTTGAAAAGATCTTTTATTAAATACTCATTTATCATAAACGGACCGGCAATTTCAAAACTCTAAAGTTATTTTATCCTATCATTGCTATATTTTCAAATAAAAAACCAGGAAACCGGAAAATCCAGCCCCCTGGTCCTACGGATCTAAAACTCTCTTAATATAAGATAAACCGCCATGCCCCTCTGGGACACAACAATAGATGAAAATACAACAGCATATTTTCAAGATAAATATGCCCTCGAGTTCTTAGTCTAAAAATTAATCCTCACCTTTAAAATAGGGTTTACCGATAGCCTTGGGTGGTATGGCTTTCCCGATAAAACCTGCCAGCACAATTATTGTCAGCACATAGGGAATGGCCCGGATTAATTCCGAAGGAATAAAGGCAAAATCCACCCTGATTGAAATCGCCTCGGCGTAACCAAAGAGCAGTGCTGCTCCAAAGGCTCCCACCGGATGCCATTTGCCAAAGATCATGGCCGCCAGAGCAATAAAACCCCGCCCCTGAGACATTTCTCGTACAAAGGCACTGAATTCCCCGATGGAAAGATGGGCACCGGCCAGCCCGGCCAGGGCGCCGCTGATCAGCACACAGATAAAGCGATATCTATTTACATTTATACCTAAAGTATCAGCAGCGCTGGGGTGCTCGCCGATAGATCTTATCCTGAGACCCCAGGGAGTTTTAAAAAGAATAAACCAGACTATTGGAACCAGAGCTACCGCAATCAGAGTTATCGGATTGTATCTCATCCCCAGGATTCTGATCGACGGCAGTCGGGGAGCCCGGGGGGAAGTTCCTGCCACTCCATAGAGCACCTGCAAAAAATAAATTGTTAAACCGCTGGCAAAAATATTGATACCGGTAGCAACAACAATTTGATCTGCTTTAAAGGTCACACAAACAATCGCTAGAATGAGGGCAAAGGCCAGCCCGGCCCCGATAGAATAAAGAACTCCAATCCAGGGATTTCCGGTTACTCCCGAGCCGTAAACAGCGGCAAAGGCACCAAAGAGCATCATACCTTCCAGAGCAATATTAATAACTCCTGATCTTTCATTAAATACCCCGCCCAGAGCAGCCAGAATTAATGGGGTTGCATACCTGAAGCTGATCAACAGCAGCGGCAGGGTGAACATCTGAGCTATAGTTTCCATCATTCAGCCTCCCCCTTCTCTCTCTGTTTCAGCAGAAACCATTTCAACATCTGCAGACCGGCCACAAAGAAGATGACCAGGGCCTGGATAATGGTTACAATCTCGGAAGGTATGCCAACAAACTGCATTTCCAGGCCTCCCTGAGAAAGTGCTCCAAATAGTATTCCTGCTGCCACTATACCGAAGGGATGATTCCGACCCAGCAGAGCAACTGCAATCCCGGTAAAGCCCAGCCCGGCATCCATCCCCGACATGAAAGTATGGTGGGTGCCCAGCGCTTCTCCTGCCCCGGCCAGTCCAGCCAGCGCCCCGGCTATCACCATAGAAAGAATAATTGTTTTCTTGGAACTTATGCCTCCATACTCAGCTGCTGAAGCATTGAAACCCACTGCTCTCAGCTCATAACCTGTGGTGGTTTTCCAGAGCAGATACCAGAGAAAGAGAGCAGCTAACAGGGCCAGAATAAAGTTAAAATGCAGCCTCAAACCGGGAAGGGCAAAGGCTTCTATAAAGGGCAGACTTCCCACAACAGGGAGCTCAGCCAGGTCATTGAACCTTAAAAGCTTGGCTGAATCTTGGATCGTTGGTAGAGCCTGACGACCCCCGATCCGATAGCGTTCTATACCATATCTTATGGTCAGCTGAATGGCTATATAATTGAGCATAATTGTGGTAATTACTTCATGAGCTCCTTTATAGGCCTTCAAGATTCCGGGGATTAAGCCCCAGAGAGCTCCCGCTGCGATAGCAGCAATAATTGCCAGAGCCACATGAAGTCCACCAGGAATTCCCGTGAAGTAAAAGCCAACAAAGCCAGCAGCAAAGCCACCTACCAGAAGCTGTCCTTCACCACCGATATTAAAAAGTCCGGCTTTAAAGGGCAGGGCCAGGGCAAAGCCGGTAAAAATCAGCGGGGTTGCCCTCCAGAGAGTATTAAGAAATTCTCTCCAGCTCCCGATAGAACCAATATAGAGAGCATGATAGGCATCCAGCGGTGATTCCCCGGCCAGCAGTATAAAGGCTATCCCCACCAGCAGAGCAATAACTATTGAGAACAGGGCAAAGCCCAGTTCAATTAAAATATTGATCAATCTTCCACCTGCATCAGTCTTGGTTGTCTGCAGTTCACTCCCCTGTCTTAACCTCCTTGCCGCTGCCGGTCATGAGTCGGCCAATTTCTCTTTCATCAGCCTCATCAGCTGCAAAGGTTTTAACAATTTCTCCTTCATATATAACACCCAGTCTATCACTGAGAGACATAACCTCACTCAATTCAGCTGATACCAGCAAAATAGCGGTTCCTTCGTCCCTTTTCTTAATTAGCTGACTGTGAATAAACTCAATTGAACCCACATCAACACCCCGGGTAGGCTGGGCAGCAATTAAAAGCTCAGGATCTTGTCTGAACTCCCGGGCTATGATAAGCTTCTGCTGATTGCCTCCCGATAGCTTGCTGGCCAGAATTTGATGGCTGCTGGTTCTGACATCAAAGTCCTGGATCAGACTTTGAGCATGCTGGTCTATAGCCTTATAATTCATAAAAATATTTTTAGAGTAAGGTTCCTGATGATGGAAACCTAAAATAAAATTCTCGCTTAGAGAAAACTGAGTAACCAGACCCCGCCGGAGTCTATCTTCAGGAATATGACCTATATGACGGTCTTTAATCTCCCGGGCCGAAAGTTCAGTGATATCTTCACCTTTATAATATACCCGGCCGCCTGCAATCTGACGCAGGCCGGTCAGGGCTTCTACCAGTTCAGTCTGGCCATTACCTTCAACCCCGGCAATACCAAAAATTTCTCCCTTAGAAATTTCAAAGGAAATACCATTAACTGTCATTATCCCCCGATTATCTTTAACCTGAAGATTTTCTACCTGAAAAACAGATTCTCCCGGTTTAGCTTCACCTTTATCTACCCGGAAGAGCACTTCCCGACCCACCATTAACTCGGCCACATCTTTCTCTGTTACCTCTTCTGTATTAACTGAATCCACACTTTTACCATCCCTGAGAACTGTAATTCGATCAGAGATAGCTTTAACCTCACGAAGTTTGTGGGTAATAAAAATAATTGTTTTGCCCTGTTCCTGCAGGGAATTAAATATCTCAAAGAGTTCATCTATCTCCTGGGGAGTCAACACTGCGGTAGGCTCATCAAATATCAATAAATCAGCACCCCGGTAGAGGATCTTAATAATCTCTACCCGCTGCTGCATTCCCACAGAAATGTCCTGAATCTTGGCATCAGGGTCAACCTTGAGATTGTATTTATTTGAGATTTCTTCAACCTGCCGGCGGGCCTCCCTGTAATTAATAGCCACTCCCTGCCGGGGTTCGGACCCCAGAATAATATTTTCAGTTACAGTCAGAGTATCAATCAACTTAAAATGCTGATGAACCATACCTATACCCAGGTTGATGGCCTGCTGAGGATCTGTCATCCTGATCTTATTTCCAGCAAAATATATTTCACCCTGATCGCTGTCATAAAGTCCATAGAGAATCTTCATCAGGGTTGTTTTGCCTGCTCCATTTTCACCTACCAGAGCATGAATCTCACCCTTTTTAACCAGTAAATCTATATTGTCGTTTGCTTTCACCCCTGGAAATATTTTAGTGATACCTCTCATTTCCAGCAGATAATTATTTTCTTCGGCCATGGAATAATCCTCCCAAAACTCTCTTAAAAATATAAGATAAAAAATTAGGGCATTTTACTGATTTTAAAGCAGGACCCCACCTGCTGCAGGTGGGGTCCTGAATATTTTAGCAGATTAATCTGAGAATAAATACCATCAAAAGCATCTATCCCTGATTATTAAAGCTGACGTCCTGTTTCAGACCAGTCATCAATTTCAATTTCTCCATCAATGATCATCTGCTTAATCTCCTCAATTCTCTCAGCATGAGGAGCTGTTACTCTATCTTTAAGCTCTCTTATCTTCTCCAGCTCATCTTCATCGATCAAACCTTCCTCATAGGCCAGTTGCTCTTCATCTACATCGGTCAGACTGGTAATTCCGGTGCCTCCATCAGCCAGTCCGTAGACGACATTCTCACCCAGGGGAAGTTCACCTGCCATGGCATCTTCAATGGCAGTAAAGACTGCCACATCAACTACCTTCAGCATACTGGCAATAATATGGCCGGGATAAAGATGATTCTGGTTGGTGTCAACCCCAATAGCCAGCTGATCCTCTTCTTCAACAGCCTCAAAAACTCCGGTTCCGGTGGCACCGGCAGCATGATAAATCACATCGGCACCATTATCCATGTGGCTTAAAGCAATTTCTCTACCCCGGGAGGGGTCATTAAAGGAATCAGCATAGGCGCTCTCAATCTGAATATCTTCATCAATATATCTTGCTCCCTGAACAAATCCACCTTCAAAGCGGTTAATCAGTGGGCTGTCAATTCCACCAACAAAACCCACCGTGCCGGTTTCAGAAACCAGGGCAGCCAGAGCTCCTACCAGAAAACTGCCCTCATGTTCAGCAAAAATCAAACCGGTCACATTGTCCAGATCCTCGTGAGCCTGGTCAATATGAGCAAACTGAACATTGGGATATTCGGGAGCAATCTCAATTACTTCCTCTGCCTGCAGGAAACCTACTGCTATTACCATGTCAAAACCTCTTTCGGCAAACCTGCGAAGAGCCGGATTAAAATCAGCCGGGCTGTCAGGCTCAATAGCTCCATATTCAATACCCAGTTCATCCACCGCTCTCATCAAACCAGCCTGGGCCAGATCGTTAAAGGAGAGGTCGCCCAGCCCACCTTCAGAATATACTATTCCAACCCTGAAGGTATCAGCCTCAACCGGCTGAGCAAATCCTGCTAGAGCACCCACAACTAAAAAACTGAAAACAACTATTAAACTAATAACTTTAGTGCGCAATAATATTACCCCCTTTTAAATTGATGAAAATTACTCTGAAGAAAATATTTTTTATCAATATAAATATATCATTTATCACCCTCTCATGCAACCACTATTGCTTAAATTTCGATTTAAATTTTGTAATTTATTATCATAATTTTGCTTAATCAACCGCATTTGATTATTCACTATACTTCTTCTCAGCTGAATAAAATGCAAAATTTTCTTAATTAGCCAGCCAGCAGGATGTATGTTATAATTATTACTGAAATTAAATGTTTTTTAGGAGGACAAATAATGTATTCTCACCGCAATCAGGACGACCATCTTTTGCATTTAGGCCGAACAGCCACCGGGATAGGACTGCTGGCATTGCTGGCCTCAGTGGTGCTGGGATTATACTTAAATTTCCCGGCTGCCGGAATCTTCTTTTTTTCTCTCTTTGGTTTTTATATTGGCATGACCTCCTTTTGGGGTATATATAATTTAAATCGCTGGTTCCGTAAATATCGCTTCCGGATGCCGGAACCGCTCTGGTATCTTTTGAGAATTCCCCTATTTGTTCTTGGTTTCTTTTTAGGGATTCTCCTCTATGGAATATTCCATCAATTTGTTCTGCTGCTGGCCTTAGATGATGGCTCCGGGAAACCTGGCCTGTTAGCTTCTCTAATAATCTTAACCCCGATTATCGGCCCCCGCTTTGCTGATTATATTAATTACTCCCCCTACGGCAGTCAGCGGAAAAAGCCCTGAGCAGGGTTCATGTAAAAATTTTTATTTTCCTAGTAAACCTGGCAGCAAGTAAGTTTCAACAATAATTTGCTGACCCGGTTCCGCCATCTCCAGAAAATTATACTGGCTGCTGCCAATTTTAAGATACTGATCCGGCAGGCTGCTCACCCGGTAGTCAAGCCGGGGAAAGAGCTGATTCTGGTTGGATATAACAAATCTGCCATTCTCCCTGCTGAAATCCCCTCCTTCCAGTGGCAGTCCGGCTCCATAGGAACTGTATACAGTCTTTTTAAGTTTAAATCCATCCCTT
>PWFW01000100.1 GCA_003554225.1 Halanaerobiaceae bacterium
GTGTTAAAATCATCATCCATAACCTCGCCAAATTCCTGGCGATGGGCTTTAAGCTTATCAACAAACTCCTCCTGCAGAAAGAGCCGATCGTCCTGATCGATCTCTTCGCTTTTTTCCAGAAGATTATCAAGCTCCTCGGCAGTATTGAGCAGTTTTTTCAGGCTTTTCCGACTGTTTTTAAGCTCCTCAAAGGAAAAATCAATCGGACTCCGGTAGTGCTTGGTCAGGACATAATAGCGAATCTCATTGGCGGAAAACTCCTCTAAAAGTTCCCTGGTGGTATAAAAGTTCCCGGTGGACTTAGACATCTTCTCTCCCGACATGTCAACGGTACCGTTGTGCAGCCAGTATCGGACAAAGGGACTCTCGCCGGTATAGGCCTCGGACTGGGCAATCTCGTTCTCATGATGCGGAAAGACCAGATCAGTACCTCCCCCATGGATATCAAGCTTGCCGTCAAGATACTTTAAAGACATAGCCGAGCATTCAATATGCCAGCCCGGCCAGCCTGGACCCCAGGGACTGTCCCAATTAGGTTCTTCCTCATAACTCTTCCAGAGAGCAAAATCCAGGGGATGGCGCTTATTTGTATCAACCTCAACCCGGGAACCGGCTTCCATCTCCTCCAGTTTCCGGCCGGAAAGTTTGCCGTAATCCTCAAAACTCTCCACACTGAAGTAGACGCTGCCTTCGGCCTCATAGGCATAGCCCCCTTCGATTAAGGTCTCTATCATTTCAATTATCTCCGGTATATTATCGGAAACCCGGCAGAAATAATCCGGCATCTCCACATTTAAATTTTTCAGGTCCTCAATGTAGGCCTCGGCATATTTGTTGGCCAGCTCCATCGGCTTGAGACCCTCTTCTTCAGCCCGGGCCACGATCTTCTCATTGATATCGGTAAAATTCTGAATATATTTCACCTGATAGCCTTTGTATCTTAAATAGCGGAGGATAACATCATAATTGATGGCCCCCCGGACATGTCCCAGATGAGAGTAGTTCTGGACTGTCAGGCCGCAGACATACATCCTGACCTCACCCTCAACATGGGGAACAAATTTCTCCTTTTTGCCGGTTAAAGAGTTATAAACTTTCATCCTTGACCTCCTTTTATGCTCCCTCCTTTATGCTTTCTGCTTTAAAGCAAGCTCAAGCCGCCGGCAGGTCTCCTGCTGGCCCAGCAGCCAGGCAAACTTAACCAGATCAGGCCCTGATCCCCGGCCTGTCAGCGCCAGCCTCAAAGGATGGTAAAACTTGCGGCCGCCGACGCCGGTCTCCTGTCTGACCTGCTGAAATACTTGATTTATCTTCTCCTCGCTGTAATCAGCCTGAGCGGCCAGTTCTGTCAGCTCAACCTGTAACTTATGAAAAACCTCCCGCACTTCCGGATCCTGAAAATCCTCAGCTGCCGCAGCAGGGTCCTCCTGCTCAGGTTCGCTAAAGAACAGCTCAACCTCAGCCGGAAGCTCAGCCAGATAGCTGATTCCCTCCCGACCCAGATCGATTACCTCTTTGAGCCAGTCCCGGTCAGGTTCTCCCCTGTCATTGAGCCTCCCGGCTTCCTTAAGCCAGCCGGTTCCCTCCAGGAAGCAAGCTTTTTTAAGGTGGGGCAGAGAAAGCTCCAGCAGCCGATCGAGATCGGCCTCCTTCAGGTAGAGATTATTCATCCAGTTCAATTTCTCCCGATCGAAGACCGCCGCACTCTTATTGACCCTAGATATATCAAACTTTTCCACCAGCTCCTCCCGGCTCATGACCTCCTGCTCATCCTCGGGCGACCAGCCCAGCAGTGCTAGAAAGTTAAAGAGAGCCTCGGGAAGATAACCCTGTTCTCGAAACTCTCCCAGATAGACAGCCTGCTCATCGGAGCGTTTTTTCAGCTTGGCCCGCTCCTCATCCAGAATCAGCGGCAGATGGGCAAAGTCCGGCACGGGAAACCCCAGAGCCTGGTAAATTTTAACCTGCTTGGGAGTGTTGGAAAGATGATCCTCACCCCTGATTACCTGACTTATCTCCATCAGAGCGTCATCGACCACCACGGCAAAATTGTAGGTCGGCATACCATCGGATTTTTGAATGACAAAATCATCAAAGTCCTCACTGGAGAAACTAACCTCGCCGCGGATCAGATCCCTGACCACAATCTCTTCGGGGGTTTCCGGCATCTTAAAGCGCAGCACATAATCGGTATCCTCAGAAGCATCAGCCGGAGCTAAATCCCGGCAGCGTCCGTCATAATGGGGTATCTCCCCGGCCTCCTTCTGCTGCCGCCGCATTTCATCAAGCTCCTCCTTGCTGCAGTAGCACCTGTAGGCCTTACCCTCCCTGAGCAGCCTCTCCAGCTGCTCCTGGTAAATCTCCAGCCGCTCCGACTGACGGTAAGGTCCGTAATCCCCACCCATGTTGGGACCTTCATCAACATCCATTCCCAGCCAGTTCAGCTCCTTAAAGATGATTTCTTCAAACTCCCGGGTGGAGCGTTCGGTATCGGTATCTTCAATTCTGAGAATCAGTTTCCCTCCCTGTTTCCTGGCCCAGAGCCAGTTAAAGAGCGCCGTCCGGATATTACCGACATGGATCTTGCCGGTGGGACTGGGAGGAAATCTCAGCCTCATCTCCTTATCCTGCTGCATCTTAAGATCATCTCCTTTTTCAGTTTAACCAGGTTATTTTCCTAGATAACCGAGGTGCCAATTGTCAGCATTTAAGTACCATCTACCAGAGCATGGCCGAATCTGCCAAAAATAGCAACACTGACATAATCATCGCCCTTAACCACGGCGATCTTAAAGCCACCACCCAGACCGGGATTGATCAGAGCCAGCTGGCTGTAGGCATCTTTGACAGCATTGGAGATGGCCATCTTCTGCCGGGGATTTTCTTCAATTACATCCCGGGCAATTGCCGCCACCGTCGTGCTCTCGCGAAGCTTGATCGGCAGTTTTTCAGCACTGGCACCTGTCTGGGTGATTGCTCCCTGATAGCCATAGCCCCTGATCTTCTCCAGCCAGTACTCCTCATACTCCCGGCTCCTGGTCATAGCTAGATAGATGGCAGCACTCTCGGGGGTGACAACATCCTTATGGTTATCAATATCATCCTGATCCTGACGGACATAACCTTCGACTATATCCTCAGCTGTAATTACCCCAACCAGATCTCCATTTTCAAAAACAGGTACCCCGCCTATCTGATGCTCGGATATTATCTGGGCTACCTTCTTGACCGGATCTTTGGACTCAGCCTTGATCAGATCCCGGGAAACCAGACTGGAAATGCTGGCGCTTAAGTCCTTCTTTTCCATAAAATCTCCATCGGTTATGATTCCGACAACTTTGTCATTTTCATCCACCACAATCAATCTGCCAATTTTATTGATCGACAGCAGCCTTTCTGCTTCCAGTAAGGTAGCATCTTCTTCAATGGTTATTGGATTTTTAGTCATCACATCTCTTACCTTCATTAACTATCACTCCTGCTCTCGGTAAAATTTTTTCAGCAGTACTACCGCCTGGGCGGCCATTCCCAGTTCTTTCCCAATAAAACCCAGTCCCTCAGTGGTAGTTGCTTTTATATTCACTCTATCATCATTTATTCCCAATGTACAGGCCAAATTTTCTCTCATAATTTCTTTGTATTCTACCAGCCTGGGTCTTTCTGCAATTATGGTAACATCAAGGTTTACTATCGTAAAATTTTGTTCCAGAAACTCAGTCCCGAGATGGCGGAGCAGTTTGAGGCTGCTGATGCCCCGGTATTGCGGGTCACTGTCAGGAAAGATCTCCCCGATATCACCCTCACCCAGGGCTCCCAGAATAGCATCCATCACCGCATGGGTAACAACATCGGCATCAGAATGGCCCTCAAGCCCGTATTCATAGGGAATCTCACATCCTCCCAGAATCAAACTCCTCTCCGGGGTAAACTTATGAATATCAATTCCCTGTCCTATTCTCAACCGGTCATCGCAGCTCTCCTCAACCATGCTTTCACCGCCTCTGCCTTTTTTCTCTTTTCTACAATTACATTTAATATGTCAACTAATATGTCAACTAATATGTCAATTAAGATGATCTCAATTAA
>PWFW01000147.1 GCA_003554225.1 Halanaerobiaceae bacterium
AATATATTTCTCTTTATTATAATGATATCCTGCAGTCTTTATAAAAATATCAAATTTAAGTCAGAAGCTCAAAACTTAAAAAAGTTACTTCTCCATATCAGGACAACCTGCCAACCAGTTCTGCCACAGCGGAAAGAGCTCTTTCAATCTCATCCTTGCTTGTAAAATAACCGGGGCTGAAGCGCAGAGTGCCTGCTGGATAGGTGCCAGCTGCTTTATGAGCCAGAGAGGCGCAGTGCAGACCAGAGCGGGTCATCACTCCGTAATCCAGATCCAGCCTGAAGGCCACCTCAGCCGGGTCAATCTCCCTGAAGGTTACCGACAGGGTGCTGACCCTGGGGTTTTCCAGGCCAGGACCAACAATCTCTACCCCGGGCATTTCCTGAAGTCCCCGGTAAAGCTGATCTGTCCTGGCCTTAATCACCCTGGCAATCTCATCCCGTCCGGTTTCCTGAAGAAATTTCAGAGCAGCAGCAAGCCCGGCAATGCCCGGCGTGTTCTGGGTACCGGCTTCAAATTTATCGGGCAGCAGTTCCGGTTGAAGCAGCTCATCGGATTTGCTCCCGGTCCCCCCTTCAATAAAGGGAGCCGTACAGGAAGCAGCCTCCTCGCTGATTACCAGTCCCCCGGTCCCCTGAGGTCCCATCAGCCCCTTATGCCCGGTGAAGGCAATAAAATCAACTTCCAGAGCACCGAGCTGCTCCCATTTAAAATTATATCCTCCTGCCGTCTGAGCGGTATCAATCAAAACAGCCAGCCCCAGATCCTTAGCCCTTCGGCTCAGCTTTACCACCGGCAGCCTGAGGCCGGTAACATTGGAAGCATGATTGACTATCAAAAGCCTGGTTTCAGGGCGCTGCAGCCTTTCCAGATCCTGAAGATCTACATCACCCTGAAGAGTAATCGGAAGGTAATCCAGGGTAATCAGGCCCTTCTCCTTAAGCCGGTGCAGGGGGCGCAACACAGAATTGTGTTCATAGCGGGTAGTAATAACATGATCGCCAGCTTTGAGGTAGCCCTTGATCACCAGATTGAGAGAATGAGTAATATTCTGAGTCAGTATAATCTGGTTAATGTCGGCAGCACCAAAAAGGTCAGCCAGCAGCTCCCTGGCTTCAAGAATAATCCGGCCGGCAGAGAGAGAACTGCTGTGACCTCCCCGACCGGGATTGGCACCTATATTTTCCATAAAACTGCACATTGCCCGGACCACCCCCTCCGGTTTGGGAAAAGAAGTGGCGGCATTATCTAGATAGATGGTTTTCATTATTTATTTCCCCCCTGAGCTTGAGGCAATTATGAAATTGACGGCCCACTCTGGCTTTTCTGCTTATTATTATTTTTATGCTTTTTATACTAATTATGCTTCATTATCCTGTTTATACTAATTATGCTTCATTATTTTTATACTAATTATGCTTTATTATTCTGTTTATGCTTTTCATACTGTTTCTGTTGTTTCTGCTTTTTATTCTACTTTTGTTTGTTATGCTTTTTATGCTGGGGATATTTTCCTTAATGTTCATGGTCATTATAACCCGACAGCCCATAATCTGCAAGATAATTATGTTTTAATATAAATATTTTTTATTTATGAGATAATTTTTATTGATTATTTCCGGTGTTTGTGTTATTATGTACAAAGTAATTGATCAGGCTGAGCCTGACCTACAGGCTAATATACCTTGAAAATTTGCAGAAAAATTTTCGCGTATTGTTGTGCCCCGGAGGGGCATGATAGTTTATCTTGAAAATATGTCGTGATATTTTCATATATTGTTGTGCCCCGGAGGGGCATGGCTGTTTATCTTAGTAATTTTGCTGGTAATAATTCTAAAATCAAGCCGGGAGTTGATTGCAGTGAATGAAAAGAAATTTATTATTCTAAGCGGCGGGATTATCGGTCTGCTGGCCGCTCTGCTGGTAAGATTCGGCAATCCACCGAATATGGGAATCTGCATGGCCTGTTTTCTCCGTGATATTTCTGGAGGATTGGGACTGCATCGGGCTAATGTTGTGCAGAATCTCCGTCCGGAAATCGTGGGTTTTGTCCTGGGTGGCTTTCTTTTAGCCCGGGCCAAAGGGGAAATCAAGCCCCGAACCGGATCCAATCCCATGCTGAGATTTCTGCTGGGAATGTTCATGGCCATTGGAGCCCTGGTCTTTCTGGGCTGCCCCTGGAGAATGATTTTGCGGCTTAGCGGAGGAGATTTAACAGCTATTGGAGGTCTGATTGGTTACGCAGCAGGAATTTATGTCGGGGTAATTTTCCTGAAAAAAGGATTTTCCCTGGGAAGAGCCTATTATAATCTCAATCCGGCCAGCGGATATCTGGTACCGCTAATTTTTCTGGGAATAATAATTTTACGAATAGCCAGCCCGGAATTTATCTTTTTAAGTTCAGCCGGACCCGGTTCCCAGTTTGCTCCAGTCTCACTTGCCCTGGGAGCAGGCCTGGTTGTAGGGGGTTTAGCTCAGCGCAGCAGGATCTGTACTGCTGGAGCTTTTCGCGATATGTTTTTAATCAGGGATAATCATCTTCTCAACGGGGTTTTAGCAATTTTCCTGCTGGCTCTGGGTGCCAATCTGATATTTGGCCAGTTTAATCTGGGTTTTGCTGACCAGCCGGTAGCCCATAATGAGTTTATCTGGAACTTTCTCGGAATGGCCATTGTTGGAATAACCGCCGTCATGCTGGGAGGCTGCCCTTTACGACAGACCATTCTCGCCAGTGAAGGCGATCTGGATGCTGGACTTACTGTGCTGGGGCTGATTGTGGGAGCTGCCTTTGCTCACAACTTTGGTCTGGCAGCCACTCCTGATGGAATAGGTTTTAACGGCCGGGTGGCTACAATTGCCATTCTGGTTGTGGTGATGACTATAGGAGCTGTCAATGCCTTTCAAAATAATCGGGCTCTCAGTTGATAATCGGAAGTTTCTCTGATATCAACCTGGTCTGATTTTATCCTCTTATAATTCTATTAATTTTTTGCTCACTTAAAATGTCTTTAATTATTTATCGTTGCTAGTATCTGGAATCTGGAAACTGGAACCTAGAAACTCAAATCTGGAAAAAGGTATGATTCTGCCAAAAAGCTAGAAGCTTTATCTGTTTTTGGGCTTTTAATCTAGCAGAAGCAGAGATTAGCCTGAAACATAAAATTAATGAATATATTAATGAAATGAGGGATAGAGAATGTCCAAAAAAACAGTTGATACCTCAGGGTTTTCCTGTCCTCAACCTTTAATGATGGTTAAGCAGGCTCTGGAGTCTGAGAAAGAAGAGTTTTCAGCAATTATTGATACCGAGGTAGCGAGGGAAAATATCACCCGGTTCTTAACCAGCCAGGATGCTGAATTTGCCGTAGAGAAGGATGGCGACAGGTATATTTTCCAGATTAAACCCTAAATTTCTGCTGTTAAATGGCTGTCTGGCGATGGTTACAGTCTGCTGGCTGCTGCTTTCATCCTGCTGTCTTCTGACTGTCCGATGATGATGTCAATCTGCCGCAGGTTTTTGCTGACAGCAGATTGCTAGGAGAGTTAATGAAACTATTAGATTTTTAGATTTTATGTAACTATTAGACCTAATAAAACTATTAAACCTGATCAAGCTATTAAACCCAGCAAAACTATTAAACCTAATGAAACTAATAGAGCTAATGGAAGGTGATATTTCTTGAACAAAGAAGCAAATTATCTAATAACCTTTCATGCCACCTCAGATGCCATGAGAGCTGAAAAATGCTGCAGTGGAGTGCAGATAAAATCCCGGCTGAGACCGGTACCCCGTGAGCTAAGCTCTTCCTGCGGATTGGCCCTGGAAGCAACCTCTGTAAGGTTAGAGAAAATTAAAGAAGTTTTAGAAGATAATAGAGTTGAAATAGAAGCCATCTATCTCAAGGATAAAGGTTATCAACAGTTAGAATCATGAGGATTATAATTTCGAAATTTTGACGATATTGACTTTATGCAGTGAAATCATAAAATAATAGTGAGATAAATGCCGCTCCGGGAAAGTCAGGAGCGGTTTTTTAATATGCCAGGAGATGCCAAAAGAGTCACACCAGTGTCTTTTTTAACTG
>PWFW01000007.1 GCA_003554225.1 Halanaerobiaceae bacterium
AATCACCGCTTCCGGCGGCTGAAAAAAATAGCCCGGGATATCAGGAGAGATAATTAATGGATCTGGGAATGAATCTGGAACTGGAACAAAAACAGGAATTAATAATGACACCCCGGCTGAAGATGGCCATTGAGCTTCTGCAATATAATAACCAGGAGCTGGCGGAGTATCTTACCAACCAGCTGGCAGAAAACCCCATGCTGGAACAGGAGGAAGAACAGGAGTGGGAGACCAGGCTGGAGCACCATTATGACAGCTATCCCGGGCAGAAGTCTGCCGGCGTCAGCGGGGGAAGGGGCGAAAGCTTCGAAAGCTTTACCGCCTATCAGCCCAAACTCTTAGAACATCTGGAAAGTCAGCTCTGCGAGGTGCTGGCCGAGGAGGAGATGGAGGTTGGCTGCTGCATTATTAATAATCTTACCGAAGAGGGGCTGCTAGACATTTCTCTGGAGGAGATAGCCGGCCAGCTGCAGCAGAAGGTAAGCTTTGTACAGCAGGTGCTGCTGAAAATTCAAAAACTGGACCCGGCAGGGATAGCTTCCCGCAATGTCAAAGAGGCTCTCCTGATTCAGCTGGAAAGCCTGGGTGTCGAGACCAATCTGGCTGCCAGGATTATCACCGGTTACTGGGAGAAGATTGAAAATATCTCTCTGGACCAGCTCTGCAGCGAGCTGGGAGCCGAGCCCCAGGATATTCTGACTGCTATGCAGCAGATCAAGAACCTTCAGCCCCGTCCTGCTGAAGCCTATCACAGTTCTCAGCGCAAGACCCATTACCTCAGCCCCGATATGATTATTAGAAAACATCAGGGGCAGTATCGTGTGGAACTGAATAACAGCTATCAGCCCACCATTCATATCAATCCCCGTTACTATGAAATGCTGCGGCAGAATTCCAGTGATGAAACAGGAGAATATCTGCAGGATAAATTTAAATCAGCTCTCTGGCTGATCAAGGCGATTGAAAACCGGAGGATGACCCTGGTAAAAATTGGTGAAGTGCTGGTTGAGAAACAGAGGGAATTTTTGGAGAAGGGTATCAGATATTTAAAACCTCTCTCGATGCGGGAGGTAGCCGAAGCCATCGAAATGCATGAAAGCACTGTCAGTCGGGCGGTCAGGGGTAAATACATTCAGACTCCCTGCGGACTTTTCACCATGAAGTTTTTATTTGCCAGTGGAGTGGGTAATGTAGCCTCGGCCAGCATCAAGGCTTTAATTGTGGAGTATATCTCTCAGGAAGAGAGTAATTCTCCCCTAAGTGACAGCTCGCTGGCTGCTCTCCTGGAGAAAAATGAGGGACTGAGCATCTCCCGACGGACAATCGCCAAGTACCGGCGATCTCTTAATATTCCTTCTTCTGTTCAACGGAAAAAATGGAGTCCAGGTTAATTTCTTTAAAAATGGAGCCCTAAATAATTTTCTTTTCAGGCTTGCATTTTTACCAGACTTATATTATAATTAGCACTGAAAAGTTGGAAGGAAATTTTTTTGCCGGCATTGGGACATATTTGTACCTGCGGGGCAAAAATAATCCCGATAATTACAGAAGAAACTTAATAAGTCAAACAGAGAATGGTGGTAAACATGGAGTACCTCTTCAAAATCCAGAGAAAGATAGTCCCGGAAGTTATTGAGCTGGCCGAAACCAGATACTCAATTCTCCATAAGATATATAATGAAGGGCCGATTGGCCGCCGGGCTATTGCTGAAGATCTCGAACTAAGCGAAAGACTGGTCCGGAATCAGCTGGAATTTTTGACTGATAGGAAGCTGATTAAGGTCAGCAGAGCCGGGGCAGAATTGACAGCCGGCGGGGAAGATTTTCTGGCAGAGCTGGAGAGATATATCAAAGAGATTAAAGGCTTTTACAATCTGGAGCGGAAGTTGAAAGAAATTCTCAAGCTGCCTGAAGTCATAATAGTGCCCTGCAATCTGGAACATTCCAGTGTTTTAATGGAACTGGGACGAACAGCTGCCAGATATCTGCTTGATCTCCTTCAGCCCCGGGATGTGCTGGCTATTACCGGAGGCTATACCATGGCCAGGGTTGCGGAGATGGTTCCTGATCAGCCGGAGAGAAAGTTTGACATCACCGTGGTTCCCGGTCGGGGAGGTCTGGGAGAAGAAGTAGAAATTCAGGCCAATACCATTGCCTCAACAATTGCCAAAAAACTGGGAGGCAAATACTGCCTGCTCCAGGTTCCCGATAATTTGCGAGAGGAAAATATTGCTGCTATCAGAAACGAACCATCTATTCAGAGGACCTTTGAGGTGCTCTGCCAGGCTAATATTCTCATCCATGGAGTGGGTCAGGCAGAGGTGATGGCAGAACGTCGGGGCAGATCCCCTGAAGAGATTTCCCGGCTGCAGGATAAGGGGGCTATCGGTGAGGCCTTTGGCTTTTACTTTGATGCCCGGGGTGAGATTGTGCACTCCACGCCTTCAGTCGGTCTGGGACTGGAAGATCTGGATAGAATTGATAAGGTAATAGCTGTGGCAGGCGGTGAAGATAAAGCCAGAGCCATTCCTGCGGTTATCTCACCTAAATATCAGGATGTTTTGATCACCGATGAAAATACCGCCAGAAGGATAATCTCCCTGCAGGAGCAGGGTGATTAAATAGATAATTTGTTAATTATTAAAACAGGAGGCTGATAAAATGAGTGTTAAGATTGGAATTAATGGATTTGGAGCTATCGGCAGGAGAGTTCTGCGCAGTGCAATTGATAATGATGAGGTGGAATTTGTAGGGGTTAATGATCTGATTGAACCTCAGACTCTGGCCTATCTTTTGAAATATGACAGTAATTTTGGCCGTCTGGAGGCAGAGGTTGATTATACCGAAGACAGTCTGATTGTTGATGGTAAGGAAATTAGAATCACTTCAGAAAAGGATCCTGCCAATCTCCCCTGGAAAGAATTAGGTGCCGAGGTTGTCATTGAAGCTACCGGGCTTTTCACCGATGCTGAAGATGCCAGAAAGCATCTGGAAGCAGGAGCCAAGAAAGTTATCATTTCAGCTCCGGCTGACAATGAAGATCTCACCGTCGTGCTGGGTGTTAATGATGATGAATATGATCCGGCCAAACATGATATTGTTTCCAATGCATCCTGCACCACCAACGGTCTGGCTCCAGTCGCCTATGTCCTTGATAAAGAATTTGGCATTGAAAAGGGCCTGATGACAACAATCCATGCCTATACTTCCTCCCAGAATATTCTTGATGGTCCCTACAGCTGGAAGAAGATAACCAGAGGTCGGGCAGCAGCTGAAAATATTGTACCTACCACCACCGGGGCAGCCAAGGCGATTTCCGATGTCATGCCTCAGCTGGAGGGCAAGATGGATGGAATGGCTGTCAGAGTTCCCACTCCAACCGGCTCGGTAATTGATCTGGTCGTTGATCTGGAGAAGGATGTAACTGTAGAAGATATCGATAAAGCTATGAAGGAAGCCTCTGAAGGTGAACTTAAAGGAATTCTGGGCTATGCCAAGGATCCCCTGGTATCGAGAGATATCTTTGGCGATCCTCATTCTTCGATCTATGATCCCCATCACACCAGAGTAATCGGTGGCAATCAGGTTAAGGTTATAGCCTGGTATGACAATGAATGGGGTTATTCAGTCAGGCTGGTTGATCTGGCCCTGAAAATGAAGGAAGCAGGACTGTAAAATAACAACTGCTGCCGGGCAGGCGGCCCGTCGGGCTGCCTGCTCCGGTTTTAACTGTATTTAAATGTCAGGGGGGATAACAAATGAACAAGAAAACGCTCAAGGATTTTGATTTTAAGGGCAAAAGAGTGCTTGTCAGAGTTGATTTCAATGTGCCGCTGGCTGAAGGTAAGGTCGGCGATAATACCAGAATAGAAGCAGCTCTGCCCACTATTGAATATCTGATTAGAGAAGAAGCCAGAGTTATTTTGATGTCACATCTGGGACGTCCTGGAGGAGAAGCTGTGGATGAACTCAGGATGGACCCCGTAGCGGAAGAACTGGCCAATCAGCTGGGCAAAGAAGTTTTAAAGGCCGATGACTGCATCGGTCC
>PWFW01000181.1 GCA_003554225.1 Halanaerobiaceae bacterium
CTGGGAGATCGAATGGTTGGGGTAACCACTTTTTGTGATTATCCTCCGGAAGCTCTGGAGGTTGACACCATTGGCTCTATAACCGAACCCAATATTGAAGCAATAGTTGAGAAGGATCCTGATCTGGTTGTGGCTACCGGAATCAACCCCATAGATAAAATAGAAGCTCTTCAGGATCTGGGAGTGACGGTAGCAGGTTTTCAGGACCCGACTACCCTGGACTTTACCTTTGAATTGCTTGATAAAGCAGGAAGGCTGACCGGCATGCAGTCTACCGCCGAGGCAGTTTCTGCTGAGATGCAGGAGAGGCTGGATCAGATTCTGGAACTTACTGCCACCAGAGAGGATGAAACTCCCCTGGTCTTTTATGAAATCTGGCATGATCCTTTGACAACTGCAGGTTCTAATACCTATATTGATGATCTCTTAAATATCATAGGGGCTGAAAATCTGGGAGCACAGGCCGGTGAAGGCTGGCCGATGTTTGATCAGGAAACCCTGATTCTTGAGGATCCTGATGTCTATATAACCAGCCCCCATGATCCGGAAATGGATAGCGAAGAACTGCTGGCTGAGATTGCTGCCAGAGAAAATTATGATGCTCTGACAGCTATCCAGCAGGATAGAGTGCACCTGATTGATGAGGATAAGGTTAACCGGCCCTCCCCCCGGATTATCGATGGTCTGATTGAGCTGACCGGTGCTGTTTATCCTGAACTGGCCGAGGAACTGTCCGGGATATAATGCTGATCTTCCTGACAGGGGGGGCCAGAAGCGGCAAATCCAGCCTGGCAGAAAAAATTGCTCGAAGGAGAGAAAAAGAGCTCCACTCTCCGGTCTGCTATCTGGCAACCGCCCGGGCTGGAGATGCCGAGATGGAGGAGAGGATTTTCCGGCATCAGAAGCGGAGGCCTGCTGACTGGAAAACGATTGAGGAGCCTCTGAACCCTGCTGCTGCAGTAGAAGATGCCGGCCTGCCGTCCGGAACCACAATTATTCTAGATTGTGTCACCCTGCTGATCAGCAACCGTCTGCTGGCTCAGGATACCGCTGCAGCTGAAGGCAAGAGCAGAGAAAATGGTGTGGAGCTGGAAGCACTCCAGAAGGAGCTTCAGGAGGAACTGGAAGCTCTGCTTGATCTGTCAGAA
This sequence comes from Halanaerobiaceae bacterium, assembly GCA_003554225.1. Classification (GTDB taxonomy): domain Bacteria; phylum Bacillota; class Halanaerobiia; order Halanaerobiales; family Halarsenatibacteraceae; genus T1SED10-84. The sequence goes on from PWFW01000181.1 coordinate 1,149, forward strand.
AAAAGAGAATATCTTCTCCTGGCAGTCAGCAATGAAGTGGGACTGGGGGTTGTTCCTCCCAGCCCACTGGGACGAAAATTTCGGGATCTAAGCGGCTGGATTAATCAATGGCTGGCCGCCCGGTCTGAAGAGAGCTATCTGGTGGTGGCTGGAATGGCACTGGATCTTAAGGATTTAAAGATTGATAAAATTAGTCTGCTACCTGACAGTTACAATAAATAACCTGGTGCTTAAACCCCCGCTAATCTAACTTGCAGCGGGGGTTTTTTGCTGCCCGGTTTGGAGAGTTTGTCACCGGCGGAAAAACATAGTATAATGTATAACAGGCAAATCAGTTAAGCTGAAATAATTACTTAACAATAATTGGGAATGTCAGAAGGGAAAAGGATGTTGAACTGTCATGTTGAAGGCCCCTCATAGGGCTCTGGGTTTTGCTCTGGTTTTTCTTACCAGAATCCCTCTGCCGCTGGAAATTGAATATGATGATGCGCTGCCAGCCAGAGCTTCAGTATTTTTTCCGCTGGTTGGCCTGATTTTAGGAGTGCTGCTGATCTTTCTGGATTATCTATTCCGTCTGTTTATGCCTCTGCCGGTGGCAGCGGTATTGCTGCTGATAAGTTATATTTATCTGACCGGTGGTCTGCATCTGGACGGCCTGCTCGACACCATGGATGGTTTATTCAGCGGCCGCAGTGGTGAGGAGATGCAGAGTATTATGAGGGACAGTGTCAACGGTTCCTTTGCCAATATTACAGCAGTACTCTATCTTCTGCTTAAATTCACTATTTTCTGGCAGCTGGCTGGTTCCTGGAGGCTGCCAGGTTTGATTTTTTTTCCGGTTTTAAGCCGATTTTTTATGGTGGTTGCCATGTATCGCTCTCCGGTGGCTGAAGGCAGCAGTCTGGCCAGCAGCTTTGGCAAAAATTATCCCCGGGTCTATCTGATGCTGGCAGCTGTGGTGCCGCTGCTGGTTGGATCGCTTCTCTGGCTGGCAGCTCTCATGCCCCGCTACATATTTTTACTGCAGTTTTTATCCGGCCTGCTGGTCCTTTATGTGATTTCCCGGGTGATTATTACCCGGCTGGGAGGTCTGACCGGTGATGTTTATGGTACGATCAATGAAGTTACAGAGGTAGTTATATTGCTGATTCTAATCCTGTTTCAGGGGTGATAATGTGGAAAAAGAATTGATATTTTTACGACATGGAGAAACCCAGTGGAATAAAGAGAGAAGATATCAGGGCTCATTAAATATCGGTCTGAACGAAAGGGGCCGACAGCAGGCCCGGCAGGCAGCCTGTCTGCTGGAGAACCGGGAAATTAATTTGATTATTAGCAGTGATCTGGATCGGGCCCGTGATACAGCCAGGGTTGTTGGTGAAAAAACAGGCCTTAAAGTCAATCTCCGTCAGGAATTAAGGGAAATGGATTTTGGTATCTGGGAGGGTAAAGATTATCCCACTATTCAGGAAGAATCTCTGCAAGCCTATCAGCAATGGCTGGATGACCCTGTAAAAAATCCGCCTCCCAGAGGTGAAAGTCTCGATGATTTTAGAGACCGGGTGGTGGAGATCTGTCAGGATATTCTTGAGAGAGAGGAAGAGACCGTTTTGATTGTCTGTCATGGCGGAGTTATTATGGTCTATCTTACCCATATTTTAGGAATGGATCTCAGGGATTACCGCCGGCTGAAAGTAAGCAATGCCGGTATCAGCCGGGTTCTTTTTTATGACCGACAGCCGGTACTCCGCTCCTTTAACTGTACCGCCCATCTGGATTAGATAAATACCTTTTCCTCAGCAGGATATCTAATTATTAGGTTTTATATTTTGCCTCAAATCTTTGTTTTTCTTATTTTCTGGAAAGATGGCTGGAGTTGATTTTAATGGATAATATCAGGCGAATATATCAATATGTAAAACCGTACCGCCGTCGTTTTATGCTGGCCATCATCTGTATGATACTGCATGCCTTTTTAACTGTATTTTTTGTCCGGGTTTTTCAGGAACTGCTGGAGGCAATAATAGCTGATATCTCCGTGGAGGAGGGAGGGCTGGTTACCCTCTCAATAATAGCAGCAGGGCTGATCCTGATTTATTTTTTAAAAGGTATTATCTATTACGGCCAGAAATATCTCAGCAAATATGTCTCCCACAAAGTGATGCGGGATCTGAGAGATGACCTTTATACCCATCTGCAGAACCTCTCTCTCAGTTTTTATAATGCCAGTAAAACTGGAGAAATAATCTCCCGGGTAACCAACGATGTTAAGGTTCTCGAGGATGCTATCGTTAGGGGTACTGTCTCCCTGATTTATGAAATGCTGACTGTTATTGGAGGATTTATCTATCTTGTTTATTTGAATTATAGATTGACTATTTTTCTGGTGATAATCCTTCCTCTGATCATTCTGATAGTCCTGACTTTTAATAAGAAAATTCGAAATAAAAGCCGGGAAGTTCAGATGAAGATTGCCGATGTTTCGGATATTCTCCAGGAAACGCTCTCTGCTATCAGAGTAGTTAAATCCTTTGGCCGGGAAGAATATGAACAGGAGAGGTTTTCCCGAGAAAATCAGGCTAACTTTGAAGCAACCGTGAAAAACTCCCAATACAAGGCGGCTTTAAGTCCGCTGGTGGAATTTTCCTCAGCTCTGGGATTTACCCTGGTTCTCTGGTTTGGAGGGCTGGAAGTTATGAGGGGGACGATGAGTCCGGCTGAGCTGATCGCTTTTTTTACCATGCTGATTACTCTGGGCGGCCCCCTGCGTTCTGTTACCAAGGTCAATGCCACCATCCAGACAGCCCTGGCAGCAGCAGACAGGATATTTGAAACCCTGGACCGCAGTCAGATTATTGAGTCCCCTGAATCTGCCGTTGAGCTTGACAGTATCA
>PWFW01000240.1 GCA_003554225.1 Halanaerobiaceae bacterium
CGAAGAGGGAGGTTCCCTTCGTGTGGAGGATGGGGTGCAGATTGACGAAGAGGGCTACTTGACCGTCGAGCCAATCGTGACGTTAAAGGGTGCGTATGTTAGCGCCTCCTACGACGAGGACACCTATGAGTTGCATTGGATAGATTTTGTGTCTCTTGATGAAAGTGATGAAGACTAGGATTGATCATGGGCATGGGCGGGGGGTTTGCAACGTCCATGCCCTTTCGTAGCTCTACATCTACACTAAAGCGGGTGTCGATATCGAGCGCGGAGATTCGCCATGGCCGGTGATAGTGGCCGGCTCACTGTATCCTGGAGTTGGCGAGGGATGGTATCTTGACACCACCCCGTAACTCGATTATCATGACCGTACATTTTCGGGCGCGTAGCTCAGTGGCAAGAGCGCGTGACTCACATTCACGAGGTCGTAGGTTCAATCCCTACCGCGCCCACATAGAGAATCCCCCGTCAGAGTAGGCTAAACGGGGGATTTGCTTTTGCCGGTTATAGGACTATATCCGTCAAAGAGTGTCTTGGCCACATCTTGGCCACGTTCGGGACATGAACTGTTTCTGATTGACCGCCTCGTCGAAGATTTCTACACTGAACCGCCCCGGGATTACCGCTACTGCGGTTCATACGAGAAATGTGAAACAGAACAGCCCCTTGCTTCACACAAACACAATACATTCGTCACAGAAACTCCACAATGCTCGGCTATACTACCAGCATTAGGATTATTCGTTCGGAGTCATCGCGTGGAACAGGGGGTATTGCACATGCTACGTCTTGAGAAAGTTTTCCGAGTCTACGCCAGCGGTGATCACCCTATCGAGGCCCTTCGCCAAATCAGCCTGGAACTGCCTCCTCGGAGTTTCCTTGCCGTCCAGGGGAAGTCAGGATCAGGCAAGTCAACCCTGCTGAACATACTGGGCTGTCTTGATCGTCCCACGTCTGGAACCTATTGCGTAGATGGACAGAACACCGAAGACATATCCGATGATGGGCTCGCTGCCTTGCGCAGCCAGAAGTTCGGGTTCATTTTCCAATCGTTTAACCTGTTGAACCGGTTCAATGCCCTGGAAAACGTCATGCTTCCCTACATTTATAGCCCCGATCCCCCGGCCGACTACAAGGCCATTGCCCACCAGATGTTGGAGCGGGTTGGACTCGGGAGTCGCTCTCAGCATCTTCCAGGCGAACTATCTGGCGGACAGCAACAGCGGGTCGCAATCGCTCGGGCCCTGGTTAATAGTCCTGATGTGATCCTCGCGGACGAGCCAACCGGGGCCCTGGATAGCCAATCCAGTCGGGAAATCGTGGATCTGTTGGCACAACTGAACATAGAAGGTAAGACCGTGATTATCGTTACCCATGATGGCGAGATCGCTGCCCAGTGTTCCTCCGTAGTAACGCTGGCGGATGGACAGGTCGTTGACCTGCGGGGGACTCTTGTTCCAGACCAAGACCCTAAGGTGGTGGCCACGCTGTGAAAAAGACACTACTGCTTCGCAGCGTGTTTCGGCAGCTCGGAGCGAACCTTCTCACCACATTCTTCATGTGCGCTGGAATCATGATTGGCATTGCAGTCTTGATCGCAGTGATCGCTCTGGGCCAGGGAACCGAGGCACGGATTCTGGAGCGAGTGGACCGCGTGGGCATAGCGGACACCTTCACCCTTCGCACAGTGCCCTGGGGACAGGGCGGGGGAGGTTTGAGGGATGAGCATGGGGGCTTCCTACTCAAGTTTGATGATGTCCTGGATCTGCAGAACCAACTGCCGGGGATCGCTGCGGTGACACCTACCCTGAATACGCGTAGCTCGGTCGGGGCGAACTCAGAGGCTCTTGACAATATTTCCATCCAGGGTGCGGCGCTGGGATTTCAGGATGTGCGCGACTGGAATGTACAGGCCGGTTCCCTCTTAAGCGATGAGGACATCGAGCTAAACTCACCAGTCGCAGTGCTTGGTCCCGCTTTGGCAGCCTGGTTCTTCAGGGGCGACAACCCAATCGGGAACGCGATTTACATTGAAGACACGCAGCTAGAAGTTATTGGCGTCCTTGAGTCTAGGGGCGCAAGTGGGAGTGGACGAAATGCCGATGAAATTGTTCTGGTTCCCGAGAAAGTCTTCGCGGAGTTGTTCCAGCCGCTGGGGTTGAGCACCGTTACGGTCCGGGTTGAGGATGCATCCCGCATAGAAACCCTTGCCCGGGACACGCGAGAGTACCTTGAGGGACTGTATCCCGGTGAGGAACTTTTCGTACGTTTTCCCATGGCAACCGCAAGAGCAAGGGATGAGATGGCCAATGCCTTATCCTTTTACTTGACAGGTGTTGCCATCCTTGCGCTGCTCATTGGTGGCACGGTTATGATGAACCTGACCAGTCTTTCGGTGTCTGCCCGCACAAGGGAAATCGGATTGCGAAAAGCTCTTGGAGCTCGAAAGAGAGACATATCCAGGCAAGTGCTGTTGGAGACCGTGATGATCTCATTGATCGCCGGGATCGCCGGCATGGTCTTGGGTTACGTACTAACCAACGTGTTAGCCGCGCGCCTTGAACTGCGGTCCCTTATGACCTGGCACGCCCCCGTAGCTGGCCTGGCTTTGTCCATGGTAGCCGGGTGCGTCTTTGGGGTTCGCCCCGCCAAGAGAGCTGCCTCTTTGGATCCGGTGGTAGCTCTTCGGGGTATATCCCAACGATGAGGCAACAGCGGAGAAAGTGTCTCAGCATCCTACTACTGGTAGTGCGAGTAATGGTGGTCAATCGAAGACGTTGTCTACTTGCAATAGCTGGAACTGCTGTTGGTGTAGCCGCCGTTACCATACTGGTTTCGCTGGGGCACATGTCGCAAATCCAATTGGGCCATGAACTGGGCAGATTGGGCACGAATGTGCTGATCATTGAATCTGCCCGTTTTCCCCAGGGTCGTAGTACACCAGGGTCGATGGGAGCCACCCTGACGGAAGACGATGTCGCATCTTTGCAAGGCGGGGTAGAAGGCATTGCCACCATTGCTCCGGTCATGTTGCAGCAAGGAGAAGTCTCAAGTGACACAGGTGCAGTCAGGACCGACATCATTGCAACCAGCACCTCATTCCTGGACGTTCGTGGACTGGGTCTATCGCAGGGTGCGCCATTTACCGAACCAGAGATAGATTCCGGAGCACCTGATGGGATTCTGATCGGGCAGACGATCGTCACATTGCTCTTCGGAAACACCGATCCCGTTGGTAACACGGTTAATGTCAATGACACCCTGTTTGAGGTGATAGGTGTCCTCGAAGAGCAGGGCTTAGATGCCAACGGTGAGGATCAGGATGAGGTAGTGATCATCCCGTTGGTTACGGCACAACAGTATCAAGTCCTAGGAACACAGGAGCGTCTTACGCATATCTATATCGAGGTCACTCAGGCGGAGCTGGTCCCGATGGTCAAGGAGAGTGTTATCCGCGTATTGCGTGCTGCCCACCAGCTGGGACCGGATGAGCCAGACCATTTCGACGTCTTCGATCAGGCGCAACTGCTGGCCGCTCGTACCGACATCCTCGGATCCTTGGAAGACCTGGTCTGCGTTCTGGCCGCCATCATGTTGATTGGGGGAGGCCTGGGGATTACGGCTGTCCAACTAATGTCCATCCGGGAACGCACGTGGGAGATTGGGCTGCATCGAGCCCTGGGTGCTCGCAAGCGAGACATTATCTTTCAGTTCCTCCTCGAATCGACCATCCTCGGTGGGTTGGGTGGAGTCCTGGGCGCCGTATCCGGGGTACTAGCTCCTCTGCCGATCGCTTCCGCTTTCTCATTGTCGCCGGTCATCGCCTGGCCGATACTGGCAATCTCGTTGACCACCGGGATCGCTTTGGGGATCGCCTCCGGCGTATATCCGGCCATTTATGCATCCCGACTCGACCCTGTTGTTGCGTTGCGATCTGGCTGAAACTCGGAAAGGCATGGAGCGCACTGCGAATTTCATCTGTTTGTGCGTCCGAAGAGCCTGTTCCGTAGATTCGACAAACCGCGAGAATCCCCATAG
>PWFW01000238.1 GCA_003554225.1 Halanaerobiaceae bacterium
TAATGTCACATATCGGTTGGATGTAACGGCAGAGATAAAGGCTGATGTGACGGCAGAGATGAAGGCCGATGAAAAGTTCCAGTTTTTAGTTTTCCGGGAAGAGACTGGAAAGATAGCGTTCTCCGCTGTCGGGAGCGATTATCAGGAAATTATCTTCAGGCTGATACTCTCCATATTCTCCTGCTATTTTCAGGCCGGTGAGCACTCCGGCGACTGAGGAAGGGCCGAGAAAGAGGCCCTCTTTTTTGCTCAGCTGTTCCTGAAGCTCATAGACCTCCTCATCTTCCAGCAGAACAATCCGGTCATATATTTTTTTATCCAGAATTTCGGGAATAAAGCCAGGGCCGGTACCGGGAATATTGTGGCTGCCAGGTTCACCGCCGCTCAGCACTGGAGAACAGCGGGATTCAAAGGTGACTATCTCCAGACCGGGAATCCGTTCTTTTAGAAAGTTGCCGGTGCCGGTTATTGTTCCACCGGTGCCGCAGGAAACTATCAGGACAGCAAGATCCTGCTGGAAGGCCTCCAGTATTTCCGGGGCGGTTGTTTTTTCATGGGCAGCCGGGTTAGCGGGATTGGCAAACTGGTCAGGACGAAAGGCAGAGGGGTATTTATCCTGCAGATCCAGGCAGAGATTATAAGCACCTTTCATTCCATCGGCAGCTGGAGAAAGTATAAGTTCAGCCCCGTAGGCAGTCATCAGCTGGCGCCTTTCCTGACTGGCATCCTCGGGCAGGACGATTATGCATCTGTGCCCCAGCAGTACGGCTGCCCTGGCCAGGCCGATCCCGGTATTGCCGCTGGTGGCCTCGAGAATAGTGCCACCGCCATCCCGGGGAAGATGCCCGTCCTTTTCAGCCTGCTTCAGCATCTCCATAGCCGGGCGATCCTTAACGCTGCCTGCGGGATTGAACTGCTCCAGCTTGAGAAAAATTTGAGGTCCTCCGGCAGGAACTACTTTATTGAGCTTGATAACGGGTGTTTGTCCCAGGAGATTCTCCCCTCTTTTGATAATCATTGACTGTGACCTGCCAGATCTTCGGGGACGAAATCTTCAGAGACAAAGAATCCATCAAGACTGCTGGATTCAATAAATCCTGCTGCTTCTGATATTTCTGCCATCTCTTTTACTGCTTCTTCGTTAAGTTCAGAGGTAAACTGAGTTCTGGTCAGAGATGATTCAATGATTTCCAGATCCAGATGCTGTTCGGAAATGGAGGCAATCGATTCCTGAATGATTTCTGCAGCTGCTGATGGATTATCATCGATGTAGGAAACAGCTCGCTGCTGGGCCTGAAGGAACTGCTGAACCAGTTCAGGTTCTTCCCGCACTATTTCTCCGCGGGTTACTACAATGGTGTTGGGCAAATCTCCTTCCCAGGGCACCTCGTCCCATTCCAGAGCAACCTGCCCTTCGCCTTCCATCTCGAGCCGGGAAGCCCAGGGTTCGGAAACAACGGCAGCATCCAGCTGTCCCCGACGGAACATGCCGCTGATGCTGGCAGGAGGATGGGTGCGGTGATCTACAGAACCGCCCCGCCTTTTGGTAGTCAGATTGGTTTCAGCCAGCATATATCTCAGCTGAAGATCGTGAGTGCAGCCCAGGGCCGGGGTTGCAATTCTGAAGCCATCCAGGTCTTCTGCCCGGTTAAATTCAACTTCTGGGGCTGTGACCAGCAGATTACCTCCAGTGCTGGCTCCGGCAAGAGCTACTACATCTGCTCCCTGTAAATATCTGTTGAGGGCCGGTCCGGGTCCTACCAGTCCTATATCAATTGCGCCGGTGGTTAAAGCATCCATAAAGAGAGAGCCATCGGGGAAATGCCTGGTTGTTACTTCAAAATCGGCAATTTCTTCGGCAAAATAATCCCTCTCCAGAGCTACCATAGCTGTTCCGTGGGTGAGATTGGGGAAATAGCCGATGGTTATTTCACTTCGGGCAGCAGTCTCTTCTGAAGCTCCGGTGAAATATAGAAAAGCTCCAGAAATTAACAGCAGTGTCAGAGTCAGCAAAATTGTTTTCTTAACTGTTGATTTTTTTAATGATTTTTTTAAGCTGATGAACACAGTAAATACCTCCTGATGCTGGTGATGATCTGTGATTAGTGTACCTTCAGTAAATATTAAATAGATAGATAATCAATTAGAACGGGAATCGGGGCTGAAATTAGAAATTAGAACAGGGCTGTAATAAAAACATAAACCGGCGCTGTGGCCAGAATGGGGAACAGGGTTTTAATCAGAAGGATAGCCTGGACTGTAACCAGTTTAAAAATGAGAATCAACGGGTAAAGGTTAAATCAGCCTGACTGGTAGCCCCAGCGTTCCAGAACTCTGTCTTCAATTTTTTTGAAGAAATAGTTATCGGTGATAAAGCCAAAAGCCCCAATTAAAAAGATGATAGCGATTACCAGCCGCATATTGCCCATGTCACGGCCCCACATTAAAAGCTGGCCAAGACCGCTGCCTCCCCCGATCAATTCTCCGGCCATTAAAGCCCGCCAGGAGAAGGCCCAGGAAAAACGCAGACCGGTCAGCAGATGAGGCAGAGCGGCAGGCAGCATAACCCGATAGAAAACCGATAATTTGCCGGCGCCCAGAGTACGGGCAGATTTTAAAAATACCGGATTAATGTTCTTTAAGCCACTGGTGGTGGTGCTGACCATATTCCAGCTGGCACCGAGAATAATCACCGAGATTATTGCGGTTTCTCCCAGAGAAAACCAGAGCAAAGCCAGCGGCAGCCAGACAACACTGGGAACACTCTGCAGCGCCAGAATAAAGGGAGAAAAGGCTCTGTCGGCAGCAGGGACCAGGGCCAGAAAGAGACCGAGAAAAAATCCCAGGGCCGAAGCCAGCCCGAAACCGATAAACAGGCGACGAAAACTAACTGAAATTGCTTCCAGCAGAGTGCCATCCTGAAAGCGGGTTATGAGAGTTTCCGCTACAGCCAGAGGTCCGGGCAGCAGATAATCCGGCCAGATATCTCTGCCGGCCAAAAAGTGCCAGATCAGGATCAGCATCCCAAAAACCAGGAGTCTGAATATAAATGTTTTTGCTGTTTCTCGAAAATTCATCCTGCTGCAACCTCCTGGTAACTTTTTGAATTATTTCGGGAACTCTGCTGCCGGGGAGGAGATAAATCAGCCAGGATCTGTTCTTCCCGGCGGACAATATCAGCCTGCCCCGGTTTTCTGGGATAGCTGGCTTTTATTCTGTATTCTGATTTAATACGGCCGGGATTACTGGTCATTACCAGTATGCGCTCTGAGATTAACAGGGCTTCTCTAATGCTGTGGGTAACAAAAACCACTGTCATTTTAAGGTCCTGCCAGAGTTCTACCAGCTCCTGCTGCAGTTGATAGCGGGTCTGCTCATCAAGAGAGGCAAAGGGTTCGTCCATCAATATGATATCGGGCCGCAAAACCAGAGCCCGGGCCAGCGCTACCCGCTGCTGCATTCCTCCGCTGAGCTGATGGGGGTAGGAATCGGCTGTATCTGCCAGTCCTACTTTTTTTAATTCTGCCAGTGCGAGCTTTTCTCTTTCTGCCCGGGGCACACCCCGTTCTTTTAAGCCGAAGGTTACATTAGATTTAACTGTCAGCCAGGGAAAGAGGGCAGCTTCCTGCAGCATAAGTACTCTGCTCTGGGCAGGACCCTGGATTTTTTTGCCCTGACAGCGGGCGGTTCCGGAGCTGGGTTCCAGCAAACCTGCCAGAATATGAAGCAGGGTGGATTTACCACAGCCTGAAGGACCCAGCAGGGTTAAAAATTCCTGCTCGGCAATTGAAAGATTTATTCCGTCCAGAACCGGTTTTTCTGGATTTTCCTGATAAACTTTGCTGAGATTTTCTGTGCTAATTGCGGACAAATAATATAAACCTCCCTGATGCTGAAAGCGTTGTTCTGGTGTTTCGTTTTCCCGGGGTCTTCCAAACTGTCTTTAAAACTCAAATTGTAATCCAGTTTACATATACCCGAGTAATCTGATAAACATTATAATAAAGA
>PWFW01000295.1 GCA_003554225.1 Halanaerobiaceae bacterium
ATCTAGAAGAAGTTAATCTGAGAATGGAGGAAGTCGAAGCTATTAGATTAAAGGATATTAAAGAGTTAACCCAACAGGAATGCGCTGAAAGAATGAATATCTCCCGGCCCACTTTTCAGAGAATCCTTACCAGTGCCAGAAAAAAAATTGCTGAAGCCCTGATCCAGGGGAAGGCCATTAGATTCAAGGGAGGAGATTATAAACTGGTATCAGGCAGTTATAAATGTAGCAGCTGTGGAGAAATAATTAATATCTCAACATCTCAGAATTATTCCGGTCCAGGGAGAGGGGGGCGGGGCAGAGGGCCAAAATGGATGAATCCTGATTCCTGCCCCAAATGTGACCAGTTTTCCCTGCAGTATATTGATAAATATGAGGCAAATGATGATTCTAACAATCAGGACACTTAGTTTAGAAAGAACCATGTTTTTATCAGCTATACCTTTCAGGTATATCTTTCTAGCAGGTGAAAATCAGGATAAATATTTTTAATATTACAAATTCAGGGAAGATAATATCTGCCATTCTCCTCTGCTCCCCAGGCTTCAGTCCCGGATTCAGCTAACTTTCCCGGGGGAACCAGGGAATGAATATGCTGGTCCTTTCTGCATATTCCTGATATTTTTCATGATCGGCATAACGTCTTTCCAGCAGCGGCACCCCAGAAACATACCTGACCAGTACAGTGATCAAAACCGGACTTAAAATTATCAAAAAACCACCTACGGCCTCAAGAGCTATTAAAAAAATACCCCACCAGAGCAGGGCCTCTCCAAAATAGTTGGGATGCCGGCTGTACTTCCAGAGACCGGAGGTCATGATCTGATCCCGGCTGCTGCGCTGTTTAAGAAAATTCTTTAACTGCCAGTCAGCAATAACCTCACAGGCAAAGCCAAGCAGCCAGACCAGGATACCCAGAACCGCTAGAATTCCAAACTGAGGAGTATCGGAGCTGATGACCTTAACCGAGGGATAAACAATAATGTATAAGAAAAAACCCTGAAGCATAAAAACCTGAAAAAAGGACCGGAGATAAAAATTGCTCCATTCCTTCCGCCATTTCTGATAGCGAAAATCTTCCGGCTTTCCGATTTTCCGGGAAAGAATATGAAGACCCAGCCTACCTCCCCAGACCGTCACCAGCAGAACTACGATAATATCCAGCAGCTGAGTCGGGCTCCGCAGCAGGGTATACCAGACCGCCAGAACAAAGCCAAATCCCCAGGCAATATCTACCAGGGAGTTGTCACTTTTAAGGGCGCAGAGAATAAAAAAAGCTGTAAAATAAAGAAAGAGTACCATAGCAACCTCGAGAAAAATATTCATAAATTATATCCCTCTCTGATTTGTCTCTCCTGCTGTCAGCAAGTTCTTTTTTGTGCTGTTAATTCCAGCTCGAGCAGCTCCCGGTATATTTAACCTGGCCGGGCTGATCTGCTCAGCTGCCTGAAAATACCAGGCAGAATATCAGCCAGAAAGAAGGCTCAAGGCCACCGAACCCGGCCCGGCATTTAAAGCGGTAATGGCCGAGATTTCCATGATATATTCTGGCTGAAAGCCCAGAATATCCTGAATATCTTTCTGCCATTCTCCGATAAGATCCGGAGCCTGAGAATGAACCAGGGCATATTTTTCAATTCCCCGGCTGTCATTGATCTCCCGGGCCAGATTCTTTATCTTTTTGCTGACGCCCCGCCGGCTCAGGGCTTTATCTTTAATGGTGCCGCTGCCCTCTTGATCTAGTGATACTATGGGTTTTAAATTAAGCAGTCTGGCAAATAGACCCTTCATGGGGCTGACCCGTCCACCTCTGACCATGTAATCCAGGGTATTGACATTAACATATATTTCGGCACGGGAGCGATGATCTTTGATAATATCCGTCACCTCTTCCAGGCTGCGCCCCCGGGCGATCTCCTCGGCAGCTTTTAAGACCAGAAGACCCTGAGCACCTGAATTAAGCTTAGAATCAACATAGGAGATGGCAATATCCTTCTCCTCCTGGATCTGCCTGACAGCCTGCTTGAAAACCTGACCCGTGCCGCTTAGCTTTTCAGAAACAGCTACAAGCAGGATTGCCGAATAGTGGTTGCTGAGTTTTCTCAGATAGTCAGTGGTCAGATCGAGAGAAGGCTGTGAGGAAGTAGGAAATTCCTCAGCTTCTTCCAGATACTTAAAGAAATAACTCAAATTTATGGTGCTTTTATCATAGAAATTTACCCCGTCAATCATCAGATTTAAAGGGATGGTGTGAATCTGATACCTGTCCTTTATTTCCAGAGGCAGATCGGCAATAGAGTCGGTAACAAGAGCAATTTCGCTCATCCTGTTATGAGCAATATCATACTGCCGGCGCATATCATCGGCCTTCTGCTCGATAATCCGCACCTCTTTTCCGGCCAGAAAGACCACTTCTTCCGGATGGTTGGTATGCAGATGAATTCTAATTTTATCTTCCGACTCAGCTATTACCAGGGAGTCGCCTCTCTCCTGCAATAGCTCTTTCAGCCGGGATTTGCTGCCAGAATTATTCTTCTGCAGCAGAACTTCAGTGCAGTACCGGTAGGAAAGCTGCTCTTCATTTTGTGATTGCGAAATCGACCCGGTTTCAGATAAACCGGAAGTAACAAAATCCGAAGTCAGGTCATCCTGATCAAGCTCTCCTGACTGATGAAAGGCCTCCTGATAGTGCTTATCATCCTGAAATTGACTGCGCCAGTAACTGACAATGCCTTCCAGAAAAAAGACAAAACCTAAGGCTCCGGCATCAACTGAATTGTTTTCCCGATGAACCTTAAGCTGATTTCTGGTTCTATTCAGGGAGCGGCGGGCAGTGGTTAATGACAGCTCAAAGAGAAGCACAAAATCATCGATGCTCTCTGCCAGCTCAGGCAGCTGTTCAGCCCAGTCCTTTATTACCGTAAGCATTGTACCCTCATGAGGGTCATCAATATTTTCATAAAGATAGGGAACGGTTGCCCTAACATTATCAGCAAATTCAGAGGTGGTAAGATCATTTTTCCGGACCATCTTGCGGAAAAAACCGTTCAAAAATTGTGCCAGAATCAGACCGGAATTGCCCCGGGCAGTTTGAATGGTATAATCAGAAATATCCCTGAAAGTATGATAAATTGAAGTTTCCGGATTTATTCTCAAAGCTGCTGAAACCAGGGTGCTGGACATGTTATTCCCGGTATCACTATCAGGTACAGGGAAAAAATTGATTTCATTTAATTTTTTGCGATTTCTCTCGACCAGTTCTGCTCCATGCTTAAAGGCGGCATAAAAACTATGCCCATCCAGGCGCTTTATTTCCATGTAAAACGCCTCCTTCTGAATAATTTTAAATCATGCTGCTCCAGTCTCACTACTCCTGTTTCCTGCTTAAGGCTCACTGCTCTCAGATTTTCTCCTGCTATTTAGCCTAACCTGCTTATCCTCCTGCCAGTAAAAAGGTTATCAGGGAGGTGATTCCGGCAATAAAGGAACCCCAGATAATATCTATTACCGTCAATTTTACCGGCCAGTCTTTAATGGTTGCCAGGTTGGTAATATCGTAGGTGGCATAGGTGATAAAGCCAAAAAAGAGGCCGGCCAGCAGAGCAAAAGTCCAGCTTTCAGCCGGTCTGATGACAAAAAATACAAGTCCAGCTAAATAAAACAGATAAAAAACCCCGGCGGCTTTGAGGTTAAATTTATCCCTCAGCAGAAAGCCTATCTGTGAGCGATAAAGCCGCCGGGCTATCAGTCCTAACCAGAATGAATCAATTATCAAAAAGACCACCAGAGCAATAAGATATAAAAGGACAAAATCCCTCACAGAATTTTCCTCCCATACTCAAAATATTGTTTAAGTTAAGCTAATTATTATTCTTGTTTTAATTCTATCACATCTTTTGTAAATTTTAAACAATAATATTATAGTTTTTTGCTTTTTTTGCTGGAATAATAAATTTTTATAAACTGAATCCCCAGCTTCTGTTCTCTGAAAAAA
>PWFW01000231.1 GCA_003554225.1 Halanaerobiaceae bacterium
AGGATGTTGAAAGTTTCCACTTCCGGTATAAAAAAGTCAAAATTATATATATTTTTCCTGTTTTCATTATATCACAGATAGAATAAAAAAAGAAGTTCTGCAGAAGTTATTATGTTACAGAAATAACTGATGCTGCCGATTTTCTGGTTATTAATAACCAGGATAACCAGAAACAAAATAACCACCTGCTCTAATCAGCAGATGGTTTTTATGATTTCTATATTTATTTAAGGGAAGTTATATTAAAGACAGGCTCTGGCCAGGGCATCTGCTACTGCTTCTATCCAGCGTTCAGAACTTCCGGTTGCGCCGGTATAGGTATCAACTTCAGTAGTGTTAATTATATAACATGCCTGGGGTCCACCAAATGGCTAAGAGATAATATTTTCCGGCTAAATCCCTTTACTGAAGCTGAACTGAAGAGGCCTAAATCGCCAGATTCCAGTCGACTACTATTTTTTCCAGAGCGGCAATCAGTTTCTGATTGTCGCTGTGACTGCCGACTGTGGCTCTGATTGTATTTTCCAGACCCAGTGCTGCTCCGGGTTTAACAATAATCCCCTGTTTTTCCAGCTCATCGGCAATCTTTCTGCTGGCAGCCGGAACTTTTATTAAAAGAAAATTTCCCTGGGATTTTTGATAATCAAGCTTTAATTCTTCCAGTTTCTGATAAAGATATTCCTTTTCCCGTTTATTCTTTTTTCTGCTGACTTCAATATGCTGCTGATCCTTCAGAGCCGCACAGGCAGCAGCCTGAGCCAGTCTGTTGGAATTAAAGGTATCCTTCAGTTGAGTTATATAGTGAATAATTTCCGGGCTGCTGAGGCCATAACCCACCCTGAGTCCGGCCAGCCCATAGGCCTTAGAAAAGGTTCTTAATATCAAGAGATTGGACCATTTCTCCCGATCTTCCAATGCTGAAAAATACTCGGGATCGGTAACATACTCATGATAGGCCTGATCTAAAACCACCAGCACATGTTCTGGAACATCCCGCAAAAAAGCTGTAATCTCAGCAGCAGTTAATAATGTTCCGGTAGGGTTATTGGGATCACAGATAAAAATTAGCCGGGTATGTTGATTAATCTCAGCTCTGATGGCCTGAAGATCGTGTCGGTAATTCTCATCCAGCGGCACAGCTATCCCCCGGCAGCCTTTGCTTTCAATATAAACCCGGTATTTGATAAAGGAGGGGTCTGCATAGATTATTTCCCCCTGATTCCGTCCCAGCAGCTCTACCAGGAGGCCGATTAATTCATCGGAACCATTTCCCACTATTATTTCTTCAGGGTTAAGGTCATAAAAATCTGCTAAATCCCGGCGCAGTGGCTCAGCAGTGCTCTCAGGATATTCCCATATTCTCTTAAGTTCTTCATCAATTCCGTCAAAGACCCGGGGAGAACAGCCGTAGGGATTTTCATTGGAAGCCAGCTTAACCGGTTCTTTAATATTATAATCTTCCCTTATTTTCTCCTTGCCCCGACCTGGTTCATAGGACCTGACTCCAGAGAGATTCTTTTCAAGCAAACTGGTTAATTTCATGGGTTCTTCCCTCCTCAAGATCTTCCTGCTCTGTTCCGGAGAACATCCTGGAATAGGAACCCAGGATCTTTAGATGAGAGGTCTTCTTTTTTAGTCCTGTGATAATTTCCTTAATCTTGGGCTGTTCCAGGTGACCTGTAAAATCTATAAAAAAAAGATAATCGCCCAGCATTTTTCTGGTTGGCCGGGATTCAATCCTGGTCAGATTAACATTCCGGGAGGCAAATTCCGCCAGCATTTCATGTAAAATTCCCGGCCGATTCTTAATCGGAGAGCAGATAATTGATGTTTTATAGTTCTCTTTATCTTCAGCAGATTCCCAACTGCACAGCTCCTCCAGCCGGGATTCTTCCGAGCGGGAGAGAATCACAAACCGGGTCCAGTTAGAATCATTATCATGAATATCAGCTGCGATAATCTCAAGCTGATTTAGTCGGGCTGCCAGCCGGGAACCGATTGCTGCTCTGACTGCCCCATCAGACTTTTGACCCCGGGAAACAAGCTCAACCGCCTCAGCAGTGCTGTTTACCCTGCGGATCTGACAGCTGTCTGTGATTTTCTGAAGATAATCCCGGCACTGAGCTAACGCCTGGGGGTGGGAATAAATTTCCTCAATATCTGATATTCTGGTTCCCTGTCTGGCAATTAACTGCTGGTTAATCGGGAGGATAATTTCCCCGACAATCTGAAGCGAAACCTTATGAGCCAGATAATCTAAAGTCACATTTACCGAACCTTCCAGGGAATTTTCAATAGGAACAACTGCCAGATCGATCTCTCTGTAGTCGACAGCCTGGATTAAGTCTGGAATCTCCTGGCAGGATATACTGCTGTAATTATCCAGCCGGGAGTTAAGTTTTTTTGCCGCCAGCTGGGTAAAGGTCCCCGGCGGTCCGAGATAACCAAGTCTCTTCACATTATTCACATCCCTGTTATCAGATTTAGATCGCCGAGGGCAGGACCCGGTCAATATTGCTATCATCATAGCTGCCCATCTTTATAATTTCCTGCATTAGAAGCTGAAACCTATCCGGCCTCAAAGACTGAGGACCATCTGAGAGAGCTCTCTGGGGTTCAGGGTGGACCTCTATTACCAGGCCATCGGCGCCGCAGGCCACGGCCGCCCTGGCCATCGGTCTGACCAGTTCCCAGCGACCGGTTCCATGACTGGGGTCAACAATAACCGGCAGATGGCTGATTTCTTTAACCAGGGGAACCGAACTTAAATCCAGGGTATTTCTGGTCTCCTCAGCAAAGGTTCTGATGCCACGTTCACAGAGTATAACCTGGTGATTTCCCTCAGCCATAATATACTCAGCAGCCAGCAGCCATTCCCTGATGGTTGCTGACATACCGCGCTTAAGCATCACCGGCTGTCTCAGGCTGCCGATGGCAGAAAGCAGCGGGTAATTCTGCATGTTGCGGGCTCCTATCTGAATTATATCCGTATATTCAGCCACCAGCCCCAGATGTTCAATATCCATTAGTTCGGTGACAATCTTCAGGCCAGTTTCCTCCCGGGCCCGGGCCAGCAGCTTAAGACCTTTTTCACCCAGACCCTGAAAGGAATAGGGCGAGGTTCTGGGCTTGAAGGCTCCACCTCTGAGTATCTCTGCTCCTGCCTTTTTGACTTCCCGGGCGGTTGTCATAAGCTGCTCTTCATTTTCAACCGCACAGGGACCCGCCATAACAACGGGAGTCTTGCCTCCAATTTTCACCCGGTCCAGTTCAATAACAGTTTTCTCCGGCTTGAATTTCCAGCTGGTGAGTTTGTAGGGGTCAAGAATGGCTACCACCTTTTCCACACTGGAATGTGAAACCAGCCGGTTTTTCAGAGTTTCCTTATCAGCTCCCTCACCGATCAGACCTATTACTGTCCTCTCTACTCCCCGAAAGACATGACTGTCATACTCACCTTCCGGTACTGTCTCAAGCACCTGCTCAATTTCTCCTTCTGCTGCTTCTGGTTTCATTACTACAATCATTTCAGCATCCTCCTTTAAATTTTATGGGAAAATTGAATTTTAATTGTTTGGCAAATGAATTGTCAAATCACAGACAAACCAAATTAAACCAATAAATATCTGGTAGATGGTTCTGCCTAAAAATATCCCTAAAAACATAAAAAGCCGCCCCTTGCAGGGCGACTGTAATCGCGGTACCACCTGTCTTGATTCCCTATAAATTGTCAACTTATAAATTGCTGAATAAGAAAGGAATCATCTCTTTTGAGAGCTCACACCCTCTCACCGGGTAACGACGGAATACGGCCGGGCTTACTTGATTTCAGCTGGCAACTCAGGGGGGAAATTCGGCCCGGGGAAATAACCGGTTTGCAGTGCCACCGGCTTTCTTAATATTTCCTGAGGCTTACTTGGGCCCCTTCACAGTTGTTGTGTCTTTTAAATTGTTAAAGTGAATTATAGCAGGATATCAGAAGTTTGTCAAAT
>PWFW01000128.1 GCA_003554225.1 Halanaerobiaceae bacterium
GGGTTATTTTAAATTTTAATTTAGGTTTTATTGCAATGTTTAGGTGAGTTTATTGCAGTGTTTTTTCAGGTTATAATCAGGTTATAATAATACAGCAGGGGGGAATTTGATGCTGATAGAACTATCAGGTGAAGGCAAATGTTGAGCAGGACTCAGACGGTGGAGAGACTGATCAGACTGCGGAGACAGCTCTCAGAAAGCAAGCAGAATTCCTTTCCCAGAATTACAGGTAAAAGTCCGGTAAGCAAACTGGACAGGCTGCTTTTGGATGTCATAGGTCCGCCCCGCTCTGCAGAGGATAGAATAATTGAGATAATCAATCTCTCCCTGCAGGAAAAAATCTCCCCTACCACTGCTTCCGTGGCCATTCAGGAACTGGCCAAGGAGCATCACGGTCCGGAGAAAACAGCCAGCCTCCGGCCGAAAAA
Source organism: Halanaerobiaceae bacterium (assembly GCA_003554225.1). Lineage (GTDB taxonomy): Bacteria > Bacillota > Halanaerobiia > Halanaerobiales > Halarsenatibacteraceae > T1SED10-84. The sequence goes on from PWFW01000128.1 coordinate 429, forward strand.
TATCACCTCCTTTAAAGCCAGCAGCCAGATCAGGGAGATGGAAAAACAGGGCTGGAATCAATAACAGCAGGCAGTAATATCAACCAGTAAAATATAATAATATTCCCGGCCGATCATAAGATATCTTTCAATCATATTATCCTATTTTTATTTATATTATTCTTTTTTTAGTATATTGTTCTTTTTATTGGTTATATCGCTCTTTTCTTTCAGGGGGAAATTACTTAATCTTTGGGGGAGCCTATTTAATCTTTGCTCAATAACTTACTTAAAAAACTATCTTCTCAGCAGGCAGAAAACCCCGGTCTCCCGGGGTTTTTCCTTTGCTGATTAATTATCACTGGAATATTTTAGAGATAGTTTTATAGTGAAATTTTGTCAATATATTTTAGTGAAAATACTTTAGTAAAAATGTTTCCGAGAAAATACTTTCAAGCAAGATATATTAGAGATTGAAGAAGGCATCCCGTCCGGCATACCGGGCAGTTTCTCCCAGCACCTCTTCAATTCTAATCAGCTGATTATACTTGGCCACTCTCTCAGAACGAGCCGGGGCACCGGTTTTAATCTGGCCTGCATTGACAGCTACCACCAGGTCAGAGATGGTGACATCCTCTGTTTCACCGGAACGGTGAGAGATAACTGACGTGAAGCCCGCCCGGCTGGCTGCCTGGATGGTTTCCAGGGTTTCAGTCAGGGTGCCTATCTGATTGACTTTTATCAATATCGAATTGCTGCATTTCTCTTCAATGCCGCGCTTAAGCCTTTCTTTATTGGTGACATAAAGGTCGTCACCTACCAGCTGGATTTTATCGCCCAGTCTGGCAGTTAACTGCTTCCAGCCTTCCCAGTCATCTTCATCCAGACCATCTTCAATCGAAATGATGGGATATTTTTCAACCAGCTCACTGTAAAAATCAACCATCTCGCTGGAGGATTTGGTCACTCCCTCTCCCCGGAGATGATATCTGCCATCTTCATATATTTCTGAAGCGGCGGCATCAAGCGCCAGCAAAATTTCCTCTTCCGGCTGATAGCCTGCTTCCTTCACGGCTTCCAGAATAACTTTAATCGCCTCTTCGTTGGAGGCCAGATCGGGAGCAAAACCGCCTTCATCACCTACTGAAGTGCTGAGACCCTTTTTCTGCAGCACCTTTTTCAGACTCTGATAGATCTCCGAGCCGATGCGGATCGCCTGCTTGAAGGAATCAGCAGCAACCGGCATGATCATAAACTCCTGAATGTCAACATTATTATCGGCATGCTCTCCTCCGTTAAGAATATTGAGCTGGGGCACCGGCAGAGTGTTGGCATTGACGCCGCCGATATAATTGAAAAGATAGCTATCCTGTGCCAGGGAAGCAGCCCGGGCTACTGCCAGAGAAACTCCCAGAATGGCATTGGCACCTAGATTGCCCTTGTTATCAGTTCCATCCAGGTCTTTCATGATTTGATCGATGAGATTTTGATTACGAGCATCATGTCCGATCAATTCCGGAGCAATTTTATTATTGACATTTTCTACAGCATCAAGCACGCCCTTACCGTGAAATCTTTCCTGGTCATCATCCCTTAACTCCACGGCTTCATGGGCCCCGGTGGAAGCTCCAGAAGGAACTGCCGCCCGGCCCATGGCTCCATTTTCCAGATAAACCTCTACTTCTATGGTGGGGTTGCCGCGGGAATCGAGCACCTCCCGGGCATAGATATCAGAAATCATTGTTTCCATTGACAATCACCTCTTTCAGTGTTGTTAAAATCTTGATCTTAAACTTTGCTCGGCTGCTCAGCTCAACCTCTTTGCCTGGTTGTTTTGCTCAACCTCTTTGCCTGGCTATTTTGCTCAGTTTCTTTTACTAAGCTGATCTGCTCAGTTATTTTGCTCTCAAGCTTTATTGCTTCCTGCCTGCCAGTCAGCTGCTGTCAGGCTGTTTTCTGCCTGTTATTCTTCCCTGATGAGGAGAGAGCTTCCAGTCATGGCTTCTGGCTGCTCCAGGCCTAGAATATCAAGCATCGTTGGAGCTATATCAGCCAGAATTCCCTCGCCAATCTTTACTCCTTCCGGACCTCCGATATAGGCCAGCGGAACCGGATTTGAGGTGTGAGCGGTAAAGGGCTCGCCCTCGTCATCAAGCATCTGCTCGGCATTACCGTGATCGGCAGTCAGCAGAACCTGACCGCCCTTTTCCAGAATTGCCGGGACTATCCGGGAAACGCCTTCATCAACTGCTTCCACTGCCGCAACGGCAGCATCAAAGAAGCCGGTATGGCCGACCATATCACAGTTGGCATAGTTTAAAATTATCACATCGAAACTGTCCTCTTCCAGCAGTTCCAGCAGTCTCTCGGTGACCTCGGGAGCGCTCATCTCCGGTTTGAGATCATAGGTGGCAACTTCCTGAGGGGAGGGGATCAGCTCTCTTACTTCACCTGATAATGGTTCTTCTACACCGCCATTGAAAAAGTAGGTGACATGGGCATATTTTTCAGTTTCGGCAATTCTGAGCTGCTGGAGCTCATTCCGGCTCAAAATTTCTCCCAGGCCATCTTCAATCTCCTGGGGCTTGAAGGCCACCGGGAGATCAAACTCCTCATCATATTCAGTCATACAGACGTAATAGAGATCTTCAGGATGTGCTTCAGGCCGCTCAAATTTGTCGAAATCATCTAGAGCCAGGGCCTGGGTAATCTGACGGGCCCGATCTGCCCGGAAATTGAAGAATATAACCGAATCCTGATCCTTGATTGTTCCCTCAGGATTAACAACGGTGGGTTCAACAAACTCGTCATTTTCCTCCCGGGCATAGGCCTTCTCGACAGCTTCCAGGGCCGAATCAACCTGATGGCCTTCTCCCAGAACCAGGGCATTATAGGCCAGCTCGGTACGATCCCAGCGGTTATCGCGGTCCATGGTATAATAACGCCCGCTGACGGTGACAATCTCTCCCAGTCCAATCTCAGCTGTATATTCTTCCAACTCTTTAATATATTTTTTGGCGCTGCGGGGAGGTGTGTCCCGGCCATCGAGAATGGCATGAATTTTGACCCGGGAAATCCCGGCATCTTTAGCCATATCCAGCAGACCAAAGACATGCTTGATATGACTGTGGACACCGCCGTCTGAGAGCAGTCCAATCAGATGCAGGCTGCTGCTGTTTGCCTTGGCCTGCTGAGCTGCCTGCTGGATTTCCGGGTTGGTGAGAAGCTCTTCTTCTGCTACTGCCATATTTATTCTGGTAAAATCCTGATATACTATTCGACCTGCTCCCAGATTTAAATGTCCTACCTCGGAATTGCCCATCTGTCCCTCCGGCAGTCCAACTCCTTCTCCAGAGGCAGTGAGCTGGGCGGTGGGCCATTCAGCAAAAAGCTTATCGAGATAGGGAGTATCGGCTGCCAGGGTGGCAGCGCCCTCTTCTCTGGGAGCTATTCCGTAACCATCCATTATAATAAGTGCTAGTGGTTTTGGTCTTCCCTTTGGCATTTTTTTATCACTCCTGCAAATGATTCTGCTTCCAGACTGGCACCGCCAACCAGGGCACCATCTATCTGCTCCTCTGCCA
>PWFW01000160.1 GCA_003554225.1 Halanaerobiaceae bacterium
AAGGTTAAGTAAGGAGATAAGACAATGGGTAAAAACATTCTGCTGGGGATAACCGGCGGTATTGCGGCCTATAAGACGGCGGCAGCGGCCAGTGCGCTGACCAAGCTGGGTCATAATGTATTAACAGTGATGACCGAATCTGCCTGTGAATTCATCACTCCTATGACCCTGCAGTCCTTAACCGGCAATCCAGTGGAGGTGGAGATGTTCAGCCCTCCCGAGCGGTTTGAGGTCAAGCACATCAGCCTGGCTGATAGGGCTGATGTAACACTGGTGGCGCCGGCTACTGGCAATTTCATCGGCAAGCTGGCCGGGGGAATTGCCGATGACCTGCTCTCAACTATAATAATGGCCACCAGGTCAAAGGTGCTGATTGCTCCGGCCATGAATGTTAATATGTACCAGGATGCTTCGCTGCAGGAAAATCTTGCAATCCTGGAGGAGCGGGGCTACCAGATAATCGAGCCGGAAAGCGGCTATCTGGCCTGTGGTTATGAGGGGTCAGGTCGAATGCCGGAAGCGGAAACTCTGGTTAAAAGAGTCCAGGAACACCTGGCTGTCAAGGATCTCTCCCGGTTTAAGATATTGATTACTGCCGGACCTACCAGGGAGCCTCTGGATCCTGTGAGGTTTTTCTCCAATTATTCCAGCGGCAGGATGGGCTATGCCCTGGCTGAGAGAGCAGCGGTCCGGGGAGCAGAGGTGACTCTGATCTCAGGCCCTACGGCCTTAGATCCCCCACCAGGAGTACGGCTGATAGGGGTGGAACAGGCCCGGGAAATGAAGGAGATTGTTATGGAGGAGCTTGCCGGTAAAGATGCAATCATCATGGCTGCTGCCGTAGCCGATTATCGGCCGGCCGATTATCAGGAGGAGAAGATAAAAAAACAGGAGCAGGAGCTGAATCAGGTTGCTCTTAAAGAAAATCCCGATATTCTCAGTGCTGTCAGGGAAAACAAAACTGAGGAGCAGGTGCTGGTGGGCTTTGCTGCTGAAAGCGGCAGAATTCTGGAAAGGGGTCGGGATAAATTCAGAAGTAAAGCACCTGATATGCTTGTGGTTAACGATATTTCCCGCTCTGATCGAGGCTTTGCTGCTGAAACCAATGCTGGATATATTCTGACCGGAGATAAAGAACTTGAGCTGTCATTAAGAAGCAAGATCAAATTTGCAGAAGCTGTTCTGGATGAAATCAAGGAACTGGCTTTTCAAGCTGGAGGTTGATATTTTATGGATCCTGTTGCCTTTACCATCGGCCCTCTCTCGGTCAGATGGTACGGAATTTTAATTGTTCTGGGAATCATATCCGGTCTGGCTTACCTGATTTTTCAGGGAAAAAAAGAGGGGTATGATAGCGAAATCTGGCTGGATTTTCTCTTGATCTCTCTGCCCCTGGGTTTTCTCGGAGCCCGGCTTTATTATGTGATCTTCAACTATGATTATTATCTGGCCAATCCCGGTCAGATTATTAATGTTCGGGGTGGAGGTCTGGCCATTCACGGTGGAGTCCTGGTAGGGCTGCTTGTTACCTTTCTATTTTTTAAAAGAAGAAATCGGGGTTATTTAAAAACACTGGATCTCCTGGCACCTGCTATACTGCTTGCTCAGGGTATTGGGCGCTGGGGCAATTTTATCAATCAGGAGGCCTACGGTTATGCTGTTTCGGCAGAAACACTGGGCTGGCTGCCGGAGTTCATCAGAGAGGGCATGTATATTGAAGGCTCCTATCATCATCCAGCCTTTCTTTACCAGTCCCTCTGGAATTTCTTTATCTTTGGGCTGATTTATTTTTTTGTCAACAGCAGATTTTACCGGCCCGGCAGGGGTCTGGCCTTATATTTAATAGGTTATTCTGCCGGCCGCTTTGTGATAGAAGGAATCCGGCTGGACAGCCTTTACCTGGGAGGTTTTAGAATTGCCCAGCTGATCAGTCTGGCAATGATCGCTGCCGGTCTGGGGCTTTTCTATTATACGACCAAGAATAAGGAGAGACTGGAGAGAGGTTAAATTTCTGAGAAGCTTTGTTTTTTGCATTGTCTGCCTATAAAGCAGGTAGAAATTAATGGACAGGTAAAATGTTTTTATTTTATTGTCTGGATTCAGATCATTGTATGGATACAGAGTGATAAAAATCAACAGGCCAGGAAAGGAGTTAGCCATGAAGGGAAGGCATTTAATAACTTCGGAATCAGTAACAGAAGGACATCCCGATAAACTGGCAGATCAGATTTCTGATGCTATACTGGATAATATTCTAACCGAGGATCCCGAAGCCCGGGTAGCCTGTGAAACCTTTGTTACTACGGGTCTGATTCTGGTATCAGGGGAGATAACCACAGACTGCTATGTTGATATAACGGAGATAGCCCGGCAGAAGGTGGTTGATATAGGCTATAACCGGGCCAAATATGGTTTTGATGGTGAAACCTGTGCTGTTTTAACGGCAATTGACGAACAATCCGGGGATATTGCCCAGGGGGTCGATGAAGCAAAAAATGCCTCTCAGGGTGAGAAGGAACTGGGTGCAGGAGATCAGGGGATTATGTTCGGCTATGCCTGCCGGGAGACTCCGGAACTTATGCCCCTGCCAATTACCCTGGCTCACAGGCTGGCCCGCCAGCTGGCCCGGGTTCGCAAGGATAAAATTTTAAGCTACCTGAGGCCCGATGGCAAGACCCAGGTAACTGTGGAATACGATGGTGATAGAGCGGTGAGAATTGATAAGATTGTGGTGTCAGCCCAGCACCATCCCGATGTCAGGCTGGAAAAACTTGAGAAGGATCTGATCAGGCATGTCATCCAGGAGGTCATTCCCGAAGAGATGCTTGACACTGAGACAGAATATTTAATCAATCCCACCGGCAGGTTTGTGATAGGCGGACCCCACGGAGATGCCGGACTAACAGGCCGCAAAATTATCGTAGATACCTACGGTGGTGTGGCCCGCCACGGCGGCGGTTGTTTTTCCGGTAAGGACGCCACCAAGGTTGATAGATCAGCTACCTATGCTGCCAGGTATGTGGCGAAAAATATTGTGGCAGCCGGACTGGCTGATAAATGTGAGGTTCAGCTTTCCTATGCCATCGGAGTTGCCAGACCGCTGTCAATCATGGTGGAAACCTTCGGCACCGGCAAAATACCGGAACCCGAGCTGGTCAGGCTGGTGCGGGAGCACTTTGATCTCAGACCGGCCAGCATTATCGATAAGCTTAAGTTGCGAAAACCGATTTTTCAGCAGGTAGCGGCCTACGGACATTTTGGCCGTCCGGAACTCGACCTTCCCTGGGAAAGGACAGATAAAGCCGAGGCGCTTAAAGAGGCCCTGACAGAATAGGAGAAGAAACCGGCAGCCGGGAGCCTGAAACCGGCTGTCCTTATTTAATTTTAAGTTTTTGCACCGGAGATTTTAGCTGGAGGGAAAAGTGTGGAGTACAGCTATTTAAAGATAACCGTGAATGTTCCTGTAGCCGGTGATCGGGGGGAATATACCTATCTGCCGGCCGAAGGTAATACTGCAGCTGATTATCAGATTGGTGATGTGCTGGAAGTTCCCTTTGGCCGCCAGGGAATGGTTAAGGGATATCTTACTGGTTTTACCAGGACAACCGATCTGGCTGCTGATAAATTGAAGGAGGTTGGCGGCAAAGTTTCCCGCCAGCCTGTCTTTGATTCCAGGCTGCTGGAAGCCCTTTCCCGGATGGGGGATTATTATGACGTCAGTCTTTTAAGTCTTATCAGTGCTGCCCTGCCGAAGGGAGCTGATTCTGGAGGCCGTCAGAGCAGAAAAGTGCTGGCCTACAGTCTGAATTTTCCCCGGGAAAGGATTGAAGAGGTAAAGGAAGAGCTCAACAAACAGGCAACTGCCCAGTTAAGGGTGCTTGAGGTGCTGGAAAATTCCGAGGAAGACTGGCTCCCGGCGGTGGAACTGCTGGAAGCAGCAGATACCAGCAGGAGTACCCTTATCAGTCTGGAGGAGAAAGATTTGCTCCGGAGAAAAAAACTAAGACTGTGGCGAAAGCCGGCCTACTGCCTGAGACATAAAGGGCAGGAGCGGAAGAGCTCTGGAGAATTAGAGAGCAGCAAATCACAGCAGGAGCAGGGGAGTTCTTCGGAAATCACTCTCAATCAGCATCAGCGTCAGGCTCTGGAAAAGATTGAATCGGAGCTGAAAATTAAGGATAACCCGGTTTTTCTGCTGCACGGAGTTACCGGCAGCGGGAAAACAGAGGTCTATCTGAGATTGATCAGAAAAACCTTAAAGCAGGAGAAAAGTGCTATTCTGCTGGTACCTGAGATATCTCTGACACCCTATCTGGTTGATTTCTTTTATTCCCGCTTTCCCGGCACCCTGGCTCTGATGCACAGCGGGCTCTCAACCGGGGAAAGGCTCGATGAATGGGAAAGGATCAGAGAGGGAGAGGCCAGGCTTGTGATCGGGGCCCGGTCAGCTGTCTTTGCTCCGGTTAAGGATCCTGGTTTAATTATTATCGATGAAGAGCATGAAAACACCTATAAGCAGAGCAACTATCCCTGCTATCACGCCCGGGGAGCGGCGGTAATCAGATCTCAGGTGGAAAAATTCCCGGTGCTGCTGGGGTCTGCCACTCCCTCGCTGGAGAGCTATTATTTTGCCCGCCAGGGGCATTACAGCTATATTTCCCTGCCGGAGAGAGCCGGTGAAGGGGAGATGCCTGATAGACGAATAATAGATATGAAAGAAGAGATCAAAGAGGGTAATTATGGAATTTTAAGCGCCCCCTTAAAGCTGGCAATACAAAGACGTCTGGAAGAGGGTGAGCAGGTGCTGCTCTTTCTCAACAGAAGGGGTTTTGCTTCCTTTATACTCTGCCAGCACTGCGGGGAGACAATTAAATGCAATAACTGTGATATAACGCTGACCTATCATAAAGGGGAGAACAGCCTGCGCTGTCATTACTGCGATTATCAGCGGCCTGTTCCTGAAGAGTGTCCGGAGTGCTCGAGTAAAATTCTCCAGGATTTTGGTGCCGGCACCGAGAGGGTGGAGGATACGGTGGCCGGTCTCTTTCCTGGAGCCCGGGTTTCCCGGATGGATCTAGATACCACCGGCCGCAAGGACTCTCACCGGAAAATTTTAAGCCAGGTCGATCAGGGTGAGGTTGATATTTTGATCGGCACCCAGATGATAGCCAAGGGTCATGATTTTCATAATATCACCCTGGTAGGGGTGCTGGGGACCGATCTGATTTTAAATCTGCCGGATTTTCGTTCAGCCGAAAGAACCTTTCAGCTGATAAATCAGGTCTCAGGGCGAGCCGGTCGGGGGTCCAAACCCGGTGAGGTTTTAATTCAAACTTACAATCCCGATAACTTTGTGCTGCAGGCAGCCCGGGAAAATCTTCCGGAAAAATTTTATCAGCAGGAACTGAGACTGCGGGAAAACCTTTTTTATCCTCCAGTCAGCAGACTGGTTAGAATTTTACTGCGGGGCGAGGAAGAAAATGATTTAATGAAAACAGCAGAGAAAATTAGAAAATCCTTTGCCGGAAGCTGGTATCAAAGGTTGAAGATCCTGGGCCCGGCACCATCTCCTCTCTTGAAAATCAGAGGAGAATACCGATATCATATTCTCCTTTTTTTCAGCAGCACCGCTGAAAGGATGAGATATCTTCCGGAAGTCAGAGAGGAAGTTGAAAAACTCTGTTCCCGGGGTGTGGAATTGCTGGTTGATGTAGACCCGCTTTCAATGTTATAATTATTAAGAATGTAGTAAGCTGGAGGTGATGTAGATGGCCGTTATGCCGGTCAGAAAAATTGGTGATCCTGTGCTGAGAAGTGAGGCCAGGCCGGTGCAGCAGATAACAGAAAAAACCAGAACTCTGGTGGAGAATTTAGAGGATACTCTCCGCAGTGAAGAAGGTTTGGGTCTGGCTGCCAATCAGATAGGAGTGCTGCAGCGGGTTGTGGTTGTTAAGGAAGAGGAGGAAATGATTGAACTCATAAATCCTGAAATAATTGCTGAAGATGGCAGCACCATAGAGAGGGAGGGCTGCTTAAGTGTGCCGGAACGGGAAGCTCCGGTAGCCCGGGCTGAAAATATTACAGTGCGCTATCTTGACCTTGAAAAGAGAGAAATTACCCGGGAATTTTCCGGATTGACTGCCCGGGTTATCCAGCACGAAATAGATCATCTGGATGGTATTTTGTTTGTCGATAAGATAATTGATATTTCTGCTGTCAGTCCGCAGCAGATGGAGTAAAACTAACGGGGTTTCAGGGGGAATAATTGTGAAAGTTGTTTTTCTGGGCAGTCCGGAATTTGCTCTGCATTCTTTAAAAAAACTATACCGGGCCTCTCAGGTCGAGCTGGTTCTGGTGGTCAGTCAACCTCCCAGAAAGAAGGGGCGGGGCCAGCAGCAGCAGCCCACTCCGGTGGGTAGTTTTGCCCGGGAGAAAGGGCTTGATCTTCTGGAAATTGCTGATATAAATAGCGAAACCGGTTTGAGTAAAATAGAGAAAATTAGACCGGATTACCTGGTTGTGGTGGCTTTCGGTCAGATTCTCAAGGCAGAGCTTTTAAAACTGCCCCGAAGGGCAGCGATTAACCTTCATGCCTCGTTGCTGCCCAAATACCGGGGTGCCAGCCCGATCAATCAGGCTCTGATTGAGGGAGAAAAATTTACGGGAGTTTCTACCATGTTGATGGATGAAGGGCTTGATACCGGTGATATTTTGCTGCAGTCCCGGGTTAGAATTGAGCCCGATGATACTGCCGGAAGCCTTCATGATAGGCTGGCCTTTGAGGGGGCAGAACTTCTGCTGAAAACCCTCTTAAAATATGATGAAGGTGAGATTGAGCCGGTTCCTCAAAAAGAAGAGAAAGCCAGTTATGCTGCCAGATTGTCCCGGGATGACGGCAGGATTGATTTTGCCCGTCCAGCCCGGGAGGTTTATAATTTTATCAGAGGAAATAACCCCTGGCCAGGGGCCTTTACCGGTTTTCGGGGTCAGAAGATTAAGGTCTGGCAGGCTGAAGTATCAGAAAGGGAGAGCGAGTCCAGCAAGCCAGGTTCTATTCTCAGGGCCAGCCCTGAGCAGGGACTTCTGGTGGCAACTGCTGATTACGGGCTCAAGCTGACAGAGCTCCAGCTTCCCGGCAAAAAAAGAATGTCGGCCCGGGATTTTGTCTGCGGCTATCAGCCTGAAGTCGGAGAAAGGCTGACAGCGCCTTAAGTTTTGCCTGCCGGAAAAAGTCAGCGCATTTCTACTGAAATCTGGAAATAATAGCGGATTAAACAGGTTAAAATTTGCCTGAAACAGGCTTGAAGATTTACCTGAGAAAGGAGTAAATTATGGCATTCTGGCTGCTGATTTTGCTGCTAATATTTTTCTTTCCCTTTTTATTCTGGCCTTTTTTGCTGTTTTTACTTCTCTTAATACCGCTTAAACTGACGATGGCTTCCCTGGGCACCCTGCTGGTTGCTCCCGGACAGCTGCTCCGGATTGCCAGAAATCCCAGCCTGAGAAAAAATCATGCTCTGGAGCATGCAACTATCAATGTGCTGGAAGAAAGATTTAACTATCATCAGCTGGCCGGTTATGCCGAAGATGAAGGTTTTTTTATCATGGGACTGCAGAGCCCGGAGCAGGTTGAAATGGCAGCCCGGGAGGGCCTTAAGCGCCTCAAGAACGGCGAAAGGGAGCTGGTAATTCATGACAGGTGCGGGACCACCATAACAGCCGCTAACCTGGCTTCGGCGGTATTATTTTTACTGCTGTTATTTTTAAGCGGTATGTTTACCCTCTGGACCATGCTGGCCGCCGTTGTGCTGGCAAATTTTGTAGGGCCTGCTCTGGGGCGGTTTATGCAGAAAAACATTACCACCTCTGCTGAGGTGGATGAGGTGGAGATTATCGGAGCTGAAATTGATAGAGGTGGAAGAGGCGGATTCTGGCAGTCAGGCGGGGGAAAGATCTATGTCAGAACCAGAGAAATACCCTATGCCACGGTTTTGAGATAATCAGCTGCTGCAGAGGAGAGATTAGACTGAAGGGGATTTTTAATGAAGGAATTAAAGGGCTACAGCGCTGCTGAACTGGAAGAAAAGCTAAAGCAGGAAGGTTTTGCCGGTTATCGAGCCCGGCAGATTTTTAACTGGCTTTACAGCAATCTGGCAGCAGCACCGGAAGAGATGAATAATCTGCCGGAGAATCTTAAAGACTGGCTCCGGGAGAATTTAAGCTATCATCTGCTGGAGCTTAAGGAGGAAAAAAGGGCTGCTGATGGGACTATCAACTTCCTCTGGAGATTAAAAGATGGCAGATTGATAGAGAGTGTTCTTTTGCCCCAGCGTGATTCTGATAAATTTACAGCCTGCATCTCATCCCAGGTGGGCTGTCAGCTGGGCTGTAAATTCTGTGCGACCGGCCTGCAGGGCTGGGAGAGGGATCTGACAGCTGGAGAGATTGTCGACCAGGTCTGGCAGTCGGCCGCTTATTTAAAAAGAACCGTCAGAACTGCTGAAGATTCCAGGAATAACGAAAAAGGTATTCGCAACCTGGTTTTTATGGGAATGGGTGAGCCTTTATTGAATTATCAGGCAGTTCGGCAGGCCGTTGAGATTCTGGGCAGCAAAGAGGGATTTAATATCGGCAGCCGCCGGATAACAATCTCTACAGCCGGGATTATTCCCGGCATTAAGAAAATGTCCCGGGATATGCCCCAGGTCGAGCTGGCTCTCTCACTGCATGCTGCCAATGACAGACTGCGCAGCAGGCTGGTTCCTCTGAATAAAAAATACAACCTGCAGCAGCTGCATCAGGCTTTAGGGGAATATCTGGCTGTCACCGGTCGGCGAATTACGGTGGAATATGCTCTGATTCAGGAAGTAAACGATAGTGAGAAGCAGGCTCGAGAACTGGTTGACTGGCTGGAGGGGCTGACGGCATTTGTGAATTTAATCCCCTTAAATCCGGTGGAGGGGCAGAAGTTTGAAGGCTCAACTGAAGGCAGGATTGAAAAATTCAAAAAGATATTATTTCAAGCAGGGTATCCGGTGCAGATCAGGCAGAGCAGAGGGCAGGAGATTAAAGCTGCCTGCGGACAGCTTAAAGAGACCGGTGTTGAAAAAAGTGAGTAAAGGAAAGCAGAAGAGGGGGCAGATGAGGTCATGAAACTCTGGGGCTCTTCCGATTGTGGTAGACTGCGAGAAAAAAATGAAGACGATTATTTAATTGTCAGAGATTTCCCGGCGGTCTTTGCAGTTGCAGATGGTATGGGGGGACATCAGGCCGGTGAGGTGGCCAGTGCTACTGCCATTGCTCTGATAGAGGAATATGATTTTAATTTTAAAGAGGATCCGGTCAGTCAGCTGAAAAATCTGATTGATTCTATCAATCAGGAGATTATTTCCCGGGGGAATAAAAATCCTGAATACCGGGGAATGGGAACCACATTAACCCTGGGAGTAAAAACCGGAGAACAGATCTGTTACGGTCATGTTGGAGACAGCCGTTTTTATCTCTTGAGAGATGGTAAGCTCAGGAAGATAACCAGAGATCATTCTTTAGTCGGCAGGATGGTGGAGGAGGGTAAAATCACCCCTGAAGAGGCTTTTCAGCATCCCCGGAGCAATGTGCTGACCCAGGCTCTGGGGCTGGAACAGGATCTGGAGATCGACAGCGACTGCTTTGAGATCAGGGGCGGAGATCTGGTGCTGCTCTGCACCGACGGCCTTACCGATATGCTGAGAGAAGCTGAGATAGAAAATCTAATCAATTTGGAATACCCTGATCCGGAAAAGATTACTGAAAGGCTGACTGCTGAGGCTCTGGCTTCAGGAGGCAGTGATAATATTACCATCGTAACCGGAATTATAGATGATAATGGAAGTGATGATGGTGCCTGATGTGATAAATAATCGTTATAAAATCATTAGAGAGCTGGGGCGGGGAGGCATGGCTGTGGTTTATGAGGCTACCGATCTGCTGCTGGACCGCAGGGTTGCCCTCAAAATGCTGAAGGAAGAGTATGCCAGTGATGAGGATTTTATCAAAAAGATCAAGCTGGAAGCTCGTGCCGTAGCCCGGATATCTCATCCCAATGTGGTTAATATTTATGATATCAGTCTGGAGGATGGTAACTATTATCTGGTGATGGAAAATATTGAAGGGGAAAATCTCAAGGATATAGTTTCCCGCCGGGAGAAGATTCCGGTAATTGAAGCCCTGGATATAGCCTCGCAGATCTGCTCAGCACTGATGGTGGCTCACCGCAGTAATATTGTTCACTGTGATATCAAACCTCATAACATTATTGTTACTCCTCAAAACCAGGTCAAGGTTACCGATTTTGGAATAGCCAGAGCTGTCAGTTCTTCCAGCAAACTTGATATTACCGCTTCAGTGGAGGGCAGCGCTCATTATTTTTCTCCGGAACAGGCCCGGGGAGCAGAAATTACTCCTCTCAGTGATATTTATTCTCTGGGTGTGGTGCTCTACGAGATGCTGACAGGTCAGCTGCCCTTTACCGGCAAGACAGCTGTCAACGTGGCTCTCAAGCATATCAATGAAAAACCGGAAAGAATAAAACTCCGGGAAGAGGGAGTACCGGAAGAGGTTCAGGAGCTGGTGATGAGGGCACTGGCAAAGAGGCCGGAGGATCGTTTTCAGGGGGCTCTGGCAATGAGAAATGCCATTAAAAGCGCTCTGGCGGCTGCCCGGGAGAAAAAACGCAGCAGGGAAGAGGAAGATTCAGGAGAGTCTACCGGGGAGGAGCTTGAGAAAACCATCATTCACAGCCGCTCTCCCGGAGAGATGCTGGAAAGAATGAAAGAACAGGATTCCAGAGATATTCAGGCTGAAGATGACGCAGTTGCGGCTGGTTCAGCTCAAGAACAAAAGCAGGAACAGGCCGGTCAGGCTATGAAAAAACGGGCCAGGCTGATTTTTACTGCAGTTATTGTTATTTTTGGCCTGCTGGTGGTGGCCTATTTTTCCTATACTATTTTTATGGATGTTCCGGTGGTAGAGGTTCCCGATGTTGTGGGCTATGATCTGGCTGAAGCAGAGAGCATTCTTCAGCAGGAGGGTCTGAATTATGCAGTTGCCGAGGAGAGAATTAATCACCCCGAGCTGGAAGAGAACAAAGTAGTCAACCAGTCTCCAGCAGCAGGTGAGGAGATCAGGCAGGCCCGGGAGATCACCCTGGTTATCAGCGCCGGACCGGAATATGTAGAGATTCCTGACCTGGAAAATATGACTCTGCGGGAAGCCCGGATTACCCTGGAGAGCAGGGGGCTGACTGTGGGTGAAGAGAAATATGATTTTTCCCGGGAACACCGCCAGGATATTGTGATCGGCACCGAACCTCCGGCTGGTGATGAGATTGTTCAGGGGAGTGAGATAGATATAATAGTAAGTCAGGGCCCCTCTCCCTATGGAAATTAAAGTGGAGTGGACTGCAGCTGGCTATGGGTGTTTAAGTGGTGAGGACTGAGCTGGCTGATAAATTTTTTTCTGGAATAGTAAAAACGAAGGAGGTAATCAGATCTGCTGAAAGAGGGTATTGTTATCAGTGCCTATGGAGGTTTTTTCTTTGTGGCACTGGAAGAGAAAAAAATCCGCTGTCAGGTCAGAGGCAGAATAACGACCAGAATTTATCCCGGCGACAGGGTCAAGGTGAGAGAGGGGATGATAGAAGAGCTCCTGTCCAGAGATAATTTGATGAGTCGACCGCAGGTGGCCAATGTCTCCCGGATGCTGGTAGTAATGGCAGTAAAGGAGCCCGGGCTGGATTTTCTTCTGCTGGATAAATTTCTGCTGGCCTCTGAACTGGAAGAGATCGAGCCGATAATAGTCATCAATAAGCTGGATCTGGCTCCTGATTTTCCCGGAGAAAATCAGAGAAAGCTGGAAGCCTACCGCCAGGCAGGATATAAACTACATCTTATCAGCGTAAAAAGAGGAGATAATCTTGGGGAGGTGCTGGAGTATTTTCAGCAGGGGATTTCTGTGCTGGCAGGCCCTTCGGGGGTGGGAAAATCGGCTCTTCTAAATGAACTTCTGCCCGGAGCAGAGCTTAATATCGGCGAGGTCAGCAAAAAGCTGGGCCGGGGAACCCATACCACCAGAAGGGTTAAACTGCTTAATGCCGGAGACAGCGGCTGGGTGGCGGATACACCCGGGTTTACCTCCCTGGAGATAAGTGGAATTGATCCTGTTGATCTCCGTTTTTATTTTCCCGAATTTGCCGAACTTACTCCCCGGTGCAAATTTAGCGCTAACTGTGTGCATATTCATGAGCCCGGTTGTGCTGTTAAAAAGGCTCTGAAATCCGATAAGATTGCCGAGCACCGCTATCAATCATACCTGCATTTTTATAAAATACTGGAACAGGAGTGGGAGAATAAATATGATTAAAATTGCCCCTTCTTTGCTGGCGGCTGATTTTGCCAGTCTGAAAGAGGAGATTGCCCGGATAACTTCGGCTGATATGCTTCATCTGGATGTGATGGATGGCCATTTTGTTCCCAATCTGACCTTCGGGCCCGGGCTGATTAAAGCCCTGCGGCCTCACAGCGAGCTGGTTTTTGATACCCATCTGATGGTCAGCAACCCGGGAGATCTGCTGGAGGAGTTTGCTGCTGCCGGCAGCGATATCATAACAATCCATAAGGAATCCACCAATCACAGCCACCGGCTGATTCAGCAGATTAGAGATCTGGACTGTCAGGCCGGACTTTCCCTGAATCCGGGAACCGGACTGGATGGCCTTGAGTACCTGCTGCCGGATCTGGATTTGATTTTACTCATGACCGTTAATCCCGGTTTTGGGGGGCAGGAATTTATTCCGGTTATGCTGGATAAGATAGCCCGGCTGAGGAAGATTATTGATAGAAGCCATCACCAGGTTGAAATTGCTGTTGACGGAGGGATTAATACAGAAAATCTGGGTGAGATTATTAAGGCCGGGGCTACGGTGATTGTCTCAGGCTCGGCTGTTTTTGGAGCTTCCAGCCCTGGTGAGGTTATTGAGAGGTATCGGGAGATTGCAGACGGGGTGAGGGGAGAGTAAACACTCTGACTGCTGCTGATTTTTTGAGAATGAGCTGCTGATATTTTTATAAAACAGGCTGAGAGGAAAGACCGCCCTGAATGAAGGGGCGGTTTTGGTGTTTTTTTTGAGTTGGAGCGAGAAAGGAGATGAAACGTAGTTAGGGGTGGGTGGGGGATTAACAGAATATTCATAGAAGAGAGACAGGGCACACAGAGGTTCTGGCACGTAAAGCAGACTTTTTGCTGCTTTTGCGAAATTATATCTGCTGTTATTGCAGATTTTGAAAAAATCTCTCTTCTTATTTTCTTTAGCTGTTATTACTGATTTTGGAAAATTAACTTTTCAGGGAGTTTCTTTAGCTAATTATTGCTGATTTTGGAAATTAACTTTCCAGGGAGTTTCTTTAGCTGATTATTGCTGATTCTGGAAAATTAGCTCACCAAGGATTTTTTTAGGTGCAGGAGAAATTCAGGTGAAAGATGGGCTCTTTGTGATTATTTGATTGGAGATAGGAGGTATGCTTAAAAGAGCTTAAAACAAAAAACTAAGATGCAGGAAAAATATTAATCAGCTGGAAGTATACAATTACAATGAAAAAGATATATATTATAAAATTACTCAACTATAGAGAAAATCAATTTTGCGAGTGCAGTTGAGTAAAATCAATTTTGCAAGTGTGGTTGAGTAAAATCATTTTTGCGAGAGGGGTTGCAAGAAACCATGGAAAGGTCTGAGAGTGTTCCGGAACCCGATAGGATCTCTCCTGTATATGGCAGTCTGAAAATAGCTGTTCCCTATTTTCTGCTGGCAGGCATCTGGATCGCCTTTTCGGACAGCTGGGTGTTGCTGTTATTTGACAATCCAGAAGCAATTACACTGGTTCAGACATATAAAGGTCTGCTTTTTGTGGTTGTAACAGCTTTTTTGCTTTACCTGGCATTCAAGACCCAGATTGAAAACTACAAGGATATTGTCTATCGCTTCTCTCAAAACTATATCAGGCTGGAAAAGTCCAATAAAAAACTTATTAAAGCTAAAGAGGAGATAGAAAAGAAGGTTGAAGAGCTGGAGAAAAGCAAAAAAATTATCTATCAGCAGGCCTTTTATGATCAATTGACCGGTCTGCCTAATAGAAATATGCTTTTAGAAGATAACAGCCAGCATTCTCCGGACAACAATGAAGTTTTAATGCTGCTGGATATAGATAAATTTAGAATAATTAATGATTATTATGGTTTTGAGATCGGAGATAAATTTTTAATAAAACTGACTGACAAACTGGAGGAGTTTTTTAACGGGGCAGATGCTGAAATTTACCGAATTGTCAGCGATGAATTTCTGGTTCATCATCAAGGGCTTAATGATTTATCAGAAATAGAAAAACTGCTGGAAGAGCTTCAAGATTTTTTCTCAGGTTTCTTTGAAATAGAAGGGCACAAAATTCACTTCAGCTACAGCATTGGTATAGTTCGAGCTGGTGATAGTAACTATAGTACTCATAAACTGCTGCAGAAATGCGAAACGGCAATGTATCAGGCTAAAAATAATGATTATCGTAATTACGAATTTCATCACCCGGCAATGGAGGAAGAGATAGCCAGTTATCTTAAACTCGATAATGATCTGCGTTCGGCTTTAAAATTGAAAGAGTTTGAGTTATTTTATCAGCCGATATTTCGGGCCAGCAACGGAGAAATAGCGAAATTGGAGGCCTTAATTCGCTGGCACAAACCTGGAGAAGGCTATATTCCACCCGATAAGTTTATTCCCTTTGCAGAAAAAACCGGGTTGATTTTTGAGCTGGATCAGCGTGTTTTCAAAGAAGTCTGTCGCCATAAAAAGATGTGGCAAAGAAAGGGATTTAAGAATTTTACCATCTCGGTGAATCTCTCGGCCCGACAGCTGGATAGCAGTGATTTTACAAAATTTGTGCTTAATTTAATTGATAAGCATGAGATCTCCTCTTCCAATCTGGAGCTTGAAATTACTGAGAATGCAGTAATGAAAAACTTCGATGTCAGCAATAAATTTCTTGAGCGTATGCAGAAGGCAGGATTCCCCATAGCTCTTGATGATTTTGGTACCGGTTATTCTTCTTTGAACTACATCATGAAACTGCCTATAAGCAGCATCAAAATTGACCGGAGTTTCATTAACAATATTGAGCAGGATCAACAGCAGTATCAGATAGTTTACTCCATAATTGAGCTTGCCAAAATACTGGGACTGGAGATTACTGTTGAAGGGATTGAAACAGAAAAGCAGAAAACTTTACTTCAAAAGCAAAGGGTTGATTATCTACAGGGATTTTATCTCTCTCCTCCCGTACCGGCAGATAAGGGGGAGCAAATTTTTTCTTAGCAATTAAAGATTTTGGAGGTTCTTCCCATTCTTAAGGATAGTTAAGCAAGTATGCCTTGCAGAAATGAGCAAAAAGACATTTTGCAGGCTGATATTGAGGCTGGTTAAGAGGTATATTAAGAGGTTTGTAAGAGATATGTTAAGAAGCTCGTAAGAGGCTGGTTGAGAGGTTGGTTAGGAGGTTTGTTAGGAGAAACTAAAACAATTTAAATCTTGACAGCGGTTACTTTGTTTAAGGCAGTTCTGATATTAAATAATAGCAATATTTGCTGAGGATCCTGAGGATAACCAGAAGAACCTAAAAGACTGGAAGAGCCAGGAAACCAGGAGAACCAGGATGCCAGAAGAATCGAAAAAACTGCCAAGAAAATTTCTGGAAACAGTTAAAAAAACATGAAAGATTAAGACAAAAAAGAAAAATAAAAAGAAAAGATAAAAATTAAAGATAAACTCCCATGCTCCTTCAGAGCACAACAATAGATGAAAATACAACAGCATATTTTCAAGGTAAACTATCATGCTCCTCTGTGACACAACAATAAATGAAAATAATATGACGTATTTTCAAGGTAAACCGCCATGCTCCTCTCCTCTGGGACACAACAATAAATGAAAATATCACGACATATTTTCAAGATAAAAATAGAAGACAAAAGAATAAATACAAAAGATAAAGAGAAAAGATAAAGAAATAAGATAATGTCAAAAGATAAAGACTGATAAGCAAGCTTTACAAAATGAGCTTCGTAAAGAATAAGAACAGCAGAAAGAATAGGCTCTGCTTTACAGGTTTCAGAAGTTATGATAAACTATATAAAGGAATTAGATTATAGCAGTTCATTAGAGAAAGCTGTTTAGGGAAAGTTGATCAGGGAAAACTCATTAGTGAAAGATCATTAGAGAAAGATCATTAGAGAAAAACTGAGCGGAAACTGCTCTGATGCTGTTAAGGAAAATAACTGTTTGGCTAAAAAATTAAATAGAATACAATTTATTTACTGCTAACGGGGATTGGTGAAATTCCATACCGGTGGTTAAAGTCCACAAGCCCTAAGGGGTTGATTTGGTGAAATTCCAAAACCGACAGTTAAAGTCTGGATGGTAGTTGGCCTGATGATTAGTTTTGCCTTCCTCTGCAGGAAGGCTTTTTTATTTACTGAAAGAATTTAGATTGTGAGATATAGCTCTTAGATATACTCTAAAAGAAGGCATTTAGCATGGAATGCATTAATTTTGAGAAAGAATTATTAAAAAAATTTTTATAGAGAAAAGGTCATTGTAAATTTATGTATTGTTCTAATTCTGATATATTATTCTAATACTGTGCAGTTATCTGGAGGATAAGGGGTTATTTAATTTATATCAAATGTTCATCAAATGGATACCGAATGGGTATAGATATGGTTATAGAATAGATATCGAAGGGATATCGAATTGTATCAAAGGGAAATCGAAGGGTGTCAAAT
>PWFW01000131.1 GCA_003554225.1 Halanaerobiaceae bacterium
AAGGCAGGTTATTTTCCCAGATATCTAAAAATTTGTCGGTGTCTAAAGTTAAATTGCCCGGTTCCTGCCGGGGAAGCAGAGAGGGACCGGTTTCGGGATCGTAAAAATATATTTCATCTTTGAGATTATTATAACCTATAGCGACCATATAATGCTGCCATTTCAAGCCATCTCCCACCATTACAATAACAGGTATTCCCCGGGAAAGATGGTATTTAAGATTATCAAGATTACCGATTCGAGCCGAAGCATTGAGCTGATTGGAGCGCAGGTGTCTCAGTATCCTGTGAGGGGGAACACCAATATCAAAGGGCAGGGGATAGGACAACTGGCGATAGTTTTCTGACCCCAGAGCATGCTGGTTGTAAAAGCGCTGAACAAAGGCAGTGCTATAACCGGCACACTGATTATAGCCCTGAAGATAATAGCCATCATTAAGAGCTGGAGCATAGTATTCGGGAAAGGATTGAACTTTAACCTCGGGAACCTCGGGAGCCGCTGAGGGCAATAATTCTACTGCAGGAAAAAAGGGAGCTAAGAGAGAACCGGCAATTATAAAGACAGATAGCAGTTGAATTCCTGGAATAGATTTTATCATTTAATACCCACCTCTAAAGAATTTAGCTGACTTCACAAAATCATCACAATTTAATTATACCTTATCTGTCAGTAAATATCAATAGAGAATAAACTTAAAATAATTTAGCTAACTTCACAAAATCATCACAAATTGTTTATACCTTTTGTCAGCTTTGTTGGCAGATATTAATAGAGGATAAAAAATAGGTAAACAATATATTTTTGATCAATTTTTTATCCTTTTTTGTAATGGTCCAGCTCTTCTCTCAGGTTCTCAAGCTGTTTTGCAACTCGGGAGGGGGCCGGTCCCCCTAGAGCGGTGCGATTTTCTACTGCTTTCAGAGGCAGGAGCTTCTCTAAAAGTTCGGGCTTTAGTTTTTCGCTTTCTTCAGGAAAGAGATCTTTAAATTCAGTCAGACTCATCTCTTCCAGGCCCTTATTTTTACTCAAAGCATAGTTAACCGCTTTACCTGCCAGCTTGTGAGATTCCCGGAAGGGCAGTCCCTGGCTGCTTAAATAATCTGCCAGTTCGGTAGCATTGAGGTAGCCCCGGGAGAGGGATTCCCTCATTTTTTCCCGGTTAAATTTAATCCCCCGGAGAAAAACCGGCAGAACCTCCAGCACTTCTTTTACAGTAGTGACGGAATCAAAAAGAGATTCCTTATCTTCCTGAAGATCCTTGTTATAGGCCAGCGGCAGCCCCTTGATAACCATAGCCAGCTGCTGATAGTTGCCGGAGAGCCGGCCTGTTTTAGAACGAACTAGTTCAGCTATATCGGGGTTCTTTTTCTGGGGCATAATGCTGCTGCCTGTGGCTACAGAATCATCAAGTTCGATAAAGTTATATTCCGGGCTGTTCCAGATAATGATCTCTTCGGCCAGACTGCTCAAATTCAGCATAATACTTAGCGAACAGTGGTGAAACTCCAGGAGAAAATCCCTGGCTCCTACGGCATCGAGAGAATTGGCTGAGGGTCTGGTAAAACCAAGTTTTTCAGCCGTCCACTGCCGGTCAATATTAAAGGTAGTTGCTGCCAGGGCACCGGCACCCAGCGGACTGACATTAACCCGCTGCCGGCAGTTCTGCAGCCGATCCAGGTCCCGCTTCAGGCGCTGAGCATGAGCCAGCAGATGATGGGCCAGGGTAACCGGCTGAGCAGGTTGAAAATGAGTAAAACCTGGCATAAGGGTCTCTAAATGTCTGGCAGCCAGCTCACAGAAAAGCTCCAGCAGCTTTATCAGTTTTGCCTGAATTTTATCAATCTGCTCCCGGAGATACAATCTGATATCGAGGGCCACCTGATCATTGCGGCTTCGGGCAGTATGCATTTTGCCGGCCAGAGAGCCGATTTCTTCAGAGAGCAGTTTTTCTATCAGAGTATGAATATCTTCAGCCTGCCAGGGAATTTTACCCTCTTTCCGGACAGCATCAAGCTTTTTTTCAACGACATCCAGCCCGGTCAGTATTTCCTCTTTTTCCTCTTCGCTGATAATCTGCTGTCTGGCCAGCATTTTTACATGAACCCGGCTGCCCCTGATGTCATAGGGATAGAGCTCAAAATCAAAATTCAAAGAAGAGTTGAAATGATCCACAGTATCGGCTGTCCTGTCCTGAAACCTTCCTCCCCAGAGTTTCATCACATCAAATCCTTTCTATTTAATTCTTTTCAGGTTTTTTCAGGCAGCTAAAAATAGCAGGACTGTTAAATTATATTAAAGGTTTTAGAGAGTTTTGAGTCTTCAACGTTTTGTTTCTTTTCACAGCTGGCTGCTACTCTGAGGGGTAGAGACCAGAGTTTTATAAAACCGGCTGCCGAGCTGTGATCAAAGGTATCATTTTCATCATAGGGGGCCAGTCCCTCATCATAGAGAGAATTAAGCTGTGATTTCCGGCCTACAATCTGACACTGTCCCTGAAAAAGCTTGATCTTAACCTGGCCGGTGATTTTGCTCTGCAGAGTGGTAAAGAAATTTTGCAGAGCAACCCTCAGGGGTGAAAACCAGAGCCCGT
The DNA here is from genome assembly GCA_003554225.1 of Halanaerobiaceae bacterium. Lineage (GTDB taxonomy): Bacteria > Bacillota > Halanaerobiia > Halanaerobiales > Halarsenatibacteraceae > T1SED10-84. Next base: position 2,591 of record PWFW01000131.1, read on the forward strand.
AATAGACCAGCTCGCTGTATTTGGACTTGATTGATTCTTTAAAATGGAGGCTTTCCCGATCCAGAACCAGGGAAGAAAGATCCTGATGGGCTGCCAGCAGAATGGTGGCAGCGGGAGCTTCATAGATTTCCCGGGACTTTATGCCAACCAGTCTGTTTTCAACCATATCGATCCTGCCCACTCCATAGGTAGATCCTATTTTATTTAATCTGGTGATAAGTTCGGTGGGATTTAATGCTTCTCCATTGATTGAAACAGGTATGCCTTCCTGAAAGCTCAGGGTAAGATAGGCCGGCTGTTCCGGGGTGCTGTTGACTTCCCGGGTCCACTGATAGGCATCGGCAGGAGGTTCCTGCCAGGGGTCTTCCAGCTGCCCGCATTCTACGCTGATTCCCCAGAGATTTTCATCAATGCTATAGGGCGAATCCTTGGTAGCCTGAACCGGGATATCATGCTCTCTGGCATAATCTATTTCATCTTGCCGGGTGGTAAATCCCCAGTCTCTTAAGGGTGCAATAACCTTAAGGCCTGGATTCAGGGCATTAAAAGAAGCTTCAAAACGGACCTGATCATTTCCCTTGCCGGTGCAGCCATGGGCTACAGCATCTGCTCCCAGCTCTTCGGCATACTTTGCCATCCTCTCTGCAATTAGAGGCCGGGCCAGGGCTGTGGCCAGGGGATACTTTCCTTCATAAACGGCGCCGGCCTGGAGGGCCGGGAAAATGTGATCGGTAATAAATTCCTTCTTGAGATCTTCAATTATAACCTGACTGGCTCCGGTAGTTAGAGCTTTCTCTTTCAGAGTCTTTTTGTCAAGATCCTGCTGTCCCAGGTCGGCTGTATAGGTGATTATCTCTGCTTCATACTTCTCCTGCAGCCATTTAATAGATACTGAAGTGTCCAGTCCTCCGGAATAGGCCAGTAAAATTTTATTGATTTTTTCAGTCATTTTTATATCCTCCCTGTAACTAATAATTTCAGTCAGCAAATTACGATGAATTTGCTAATGGTATTTAGGCTGAGAAATTTAGTCTGGCCCTGATGATACTAACAGGCGTAAAGCCTGAACAGGGCTGACAAGTTTTCGATTGATTATATTTCCCAATACATTTTAGAAAAATATTATTTTAATTTTTGATCAGTGCGGGTTCCGGCGGCCAGAATTATTATACTGCTGACTGCCATAGCTATCTCCCCCTTTGTTTGTCTGAAAAAATAATTTCAAAAGAATTGCAGAAAAACAAAAAAACCGCCCCCAACTTGATAGTCAGAGACGGTTAATTCCCGCGGTACCACTCTAGTTAACAGAAAAGAATTCTGTTCACTCTCAGAGCCGTTAACGCCGGCTGGCGTTTTTTCCTATCCTGA
>PWFW01000172.1 GCA_003554225.1 Halanaerobiaceae bacterium
CAGGTAGTATTTATTAAAAAATTGCCTCTGCCCGGGTTTATTTTTATTTTCCCTTGCAGACAAACTTGAGTCATGCTATAATATTCACAGATTGAGATAAATTTAACAAAAATCATTATTAATTATTTTTTTAAGTTTATATTAAAATGATTTTCATTTATAATATAAGAGGTATGATCATGGAACTAATCAAACCAACCATTCAAAAATGGGAAAAACTCTGCCGCAGCAGCAGATTTCTCTTTTATTTTTATGCCCGGCCCTATAGGAAAACGATCGCCAGAGAAATTGCTCTGGGGGAAATTACTGATTCGGACAGAGTGTTGAACATAGGTTGTGGAGCTCTACCCTTTACAGCTTTTTACCTCCAGAAACTTTCAGGGGCAGCTGTCACTGCCATAGATATTGATTCCCGGGCTGTAGAGCAGGCCTTCAGTTGTTTTTCCAGGCTGGATTCAGTCGGTCAAGTTGAATTTAAAGTTATGGATGGCAAAACTGCTGTTAAATATCAGGACTTTGATGTGGTGCTGGCAGCTCTTCAGACAGATAACAAACTGGAAATTCTTCAGCAGCTGCATAAATATAAGAGCAACAGGGACTGGAAGTTTATTGTGAGGGAGCCCCGCAGCAGTTTTAAAGGACAGTATGATTATCTGCCTGCCGATCTTGAACCAGCAGATGCAGTCCGCCAGTATTTTCCCACCTTTGATAGATCCCTGCTGTTAACTCCTGATCAGAAAATAACCAGGCAGGTGTCATGATGATTTACCTGATAAAAGGAATGGTAACACCGGTTATTCTGCTGATACTGGGTTTTATGCTCTGGAATGCCCGGGGAGAACTGGCTGAAGCTTTAAGCCTGCTTTCTTTAGAAGTATTAATCCTGCTAATTATCCTGCAGTTTATCACCCTGGGAGCAGTTGCTCTTCAGTGGAAATATCTATTCCTGGCTGGTAATATTACCGGGATCTCTCTGGTTACGATTATCAAAATTAATCTGGCAGCAAAATTTGTAGAGAGCATTACCCCCTCCTCCAAACTGGGAGGGGAGACGGCAAAGTTTTACCTTTATAAAAAAAACACAGCTGTTTCTGCAGCAGATCTTACAGCTGTTGCTGGAACCCAGAAAACAATTACTCTTCTCACCTTCTTTCTGCTTTGTCTGCCCTTTTTAACCTACTGGCCCTACAGTAAGGGCTGGCTGGGAGAAAATATTGTTCAGGTTGATCAACTGCTGTCAGCCAGCCGGTTGATGGTTTTAGCTGCAGCAATTCTTATAATAGCCGGAATCTTTTATTTTAAACAATTTCTTACTGACACAGCTCTTCGGAAAAAGATAGGTCTGTTTTTTCAGGAGACTGCTGCCAGTTTTAAAAAAATTAATAGACCCGGCAGTATTTTAACTGCCTCGGGAATCGCTCTTTTCTTCTGGCTGTTATATCCGCTTAAAACCTATATTTTACTCAATCATATTTTTGGAGGGACTACTCCCGGTGTGGCTGTGGCAGCTACCCTGCTGGCCTACCTGGTAAGCATTCTTCCTCTAACACCTGGCGGTCTGGGAGGATTTGAGCTGACCATGGCCTTAGTTTTATCCCGGACTGGACTGTCGCTAGGCGAAGGTTTGACAGCTGCTCTGCTTTTAAGGAGTATAACATTCTGGTTGCCGCTTTTTCTGTCAGCTCTGGCTGCTCTAAAGCTCAGCAGCAGAGGATTAGAGCTGGGAGGTGAAGATTTAGAAAATGCAGCAGATAACCAGCAGTGTTTCTAGTAATATAAAAGATAGTATCAGCAATTACATCTGCCGGGGGCTGCAGCGGATTGAAGAAATTGGTAATCTGACTCCTGGATTTGGTGAATTTTATGATAGGGTTTTTTATCACAGACTGCTGGAAGCGGAACTGGAGCTTGCCGGGTTACAGGCTGGTGATAGAGTTCTTCATATTGGCTGCGGTCCCAGACCGATGACTGCCTTTTATCTGGCCCGGCGAGGTCTGATGGTCACCGGTGTCGAGAGGGACAGCGGGGCTCTTAATAGAGCAGTTTTAGCGGTAGAGCAGGCCGGGCTGAAAGATAGAATTAAACTCAAGCAGGGCAATGGCCTGGCTGGAGATTTTTCTTCTTTTAAGGCTATCTGGCTGTCTCTTCATGTGGATGGAAAAGACAGTATAATCGAGAGAATTATTAAGACAGCATCCCGGGAAACCACAATTATTTACCGCAATCCTGCTGGTTTTTTAAGCTTTTTTTATCCCGGAGAAAAACCTGAGAATTTTAGCAATATCAAAGAATACAGACATACCGGAAAAATCCTGGGAAAAAAATCAGTTCTTTTGAAAGTATAACCTGTCAAAATATATAATTTAAATTCCATCTCTGCAGGAGGTTTGAATATGGACAAGGCGATACAAAAACTTAAATCCCAAAAGGATACCGGGACTGCTTTTCAGAATGAATCAAATAAAGTAATGAAGACAGAAAAATACCAGGAAAAACAGAGCCTGCTGGAGCTGGAAGAGGGTCAGAGGGCAAAAATAGTCTGTTCTCCTGATCACTGCCTGCTGGCACCTCTGGGTTTCCGCCCGGGCAAAGTTGTAGAGATAAAATCCCGCCAGCCCTTTCAGGGACCAATTGTGGCTGAAATAGAGGGGCGCCAGATTGCTGTTGATAGAAGACTGGCTGACAGAATTATTCTGGAGCTGGAGGTTGCCGTTCATGCCGCAGGCTGAAACCCGGCGAGGAAGAAAAAGGATTCTGCTGATCGGCCCTCCTAATGTGGGGAAAAGTGTGATCTTTAATAAGCTGACCGGACTGGATGCCATGATTTCAAATTATGCCGGCACCACCATTGATTATAAGGAAGGCTACCTCTCGGATTTTGCGGATTATTATTTAATCGATGTTCCGGGCACCTATACCCTGGATGCCACCAATCAGGCCGAGAGGGTGGCAACAGATATGCTCGAGCAGGGTGCCGACCTGGTCATTGCTGTCCTGGATGGTAAAAATCTGGAATCAAGCATCTATCTTCTGCTTCAGGTGCTGGAAAAAAATCTGCCCACTCTGGCTGTGATCAATCGGGTAGATATGCTGAATAAAAGGGGGCTGGAAGTTCAAGAAGAACTGCTGGCCAGCCGCCTGGGAATAGATGTTATTTCCACTGTAGCAGTGGAGGAGAGAGGTCTGCCAGATCTGAAGGAGAGAATAGAGAAGTTTTTGGAAAACGACTGCCAGCAGGCTTTTGCTCGAGAAGGAATTGTCAGCAGCTGGGATTTTGCCGAAGAACTTACTCTGGAAATTTTAAATCCTGTTGAGCGAGCGGCTGGAAGAGAGGATGACAGGCTGGAAAAGTGGGGCAACTTATTGGCTCAACCCTGGCCGGGCATACCCCTGGCCTTTATTATTTTAGGAGTTATCTTTGGAATTGTGGTCGGTATAGGCATGGGGCTCCGTCAGTATATTCTGCTGCCCTTTTTTCAAGGGATAATCTTTCCCCTGATTGTAACAGCTGTGGAATCGGTTCTGCCTCCAGGAATTTTGCGCAATATCTTAATCGGGGAATATGGTTTTTTAATAAAAGGTCTGGAATGGCCCTTTGCCCTGGTTCTGCCCTATGTTATTTCTTTTTACACGGCTTTAAGCCTGCTGGAGGATGTCGGTTATCTGCCCCGGCTGGGAGTACTTCTCGATGGTATCTTTGCCAGGCTGGGACTTTCCGGTTCAAATATCATTCCCCTGCTTTTAGGTTACGGCTGTGCTATTCCCGGGATTGCTGCTACCCGGGCGATGCCAACCCGCAGGGAGAGAGTGATGGTTTCAACTATGATCTGCCTGGCTGTTCCCTGTATCTCCCAGACTGGAGCCATGATTTCTCTGCTGGCTGAGGAATCGATAGTTGTAATGATTTTAGTATTTGCTGTTTCTTTTCTGGTTTTAGCAGGCAATGC
>PWFW01000045.1 GCA_003554225.1 Halanaerobiaceae bacterium
GCCAGGAGAAACTCACCCTGCTGGATGAGGAGTTCAGGGCTGCTGATAAGCTGGGGTTGAGGCTGCATGCCTGCCGGGGCAGTATGTCTTTAAGTGAAAAGGACGGAGGGCTGCCTCCCGATGAAGTGGTTCAGAGCCAGGAGGAAATTCTGGAGGATACCTGCCGGGTTATTGAAAAGTATCATGATCCCGGACCCCTGGCCCGCCAGCGGGTGATAGTTTCTCCCTGTTCTCCCTTTTCGGTAACCGAAGAGTTGATGAGGGAGTCCATCGAGCTGGCCCGGGAATATCAGGTGCTGGCTCACACTCATCTGGCAGAGACAGAGGATGAAAATCAATTCTGCCGGGAAAAATATGGTTTAAGGCCTCTGGAATATATGGAAGAAGTTGGCTGGATAGGCTCTGATGTCTTCTTTGCTCACGGAGTTCACCTCGAGCCTGAAGAGCTGGATAGAATGGCCCGCACCGGCACCGGCGTAGCTCACTGTCCGGTTTCGAATATGAAACTTTCTTCCGGGACCGCTCCGGTACCTAAGATGCTTGAGAAGGGAGTGCCGGTGGGACTGGCTGTCGATGGCAGTGCCAGCAATGATGCCTCTAATATGATAGCTGAAATGAAAAGCTGCCTGCTGCTGCATAAACTGCAGCACGGCATTACCTCCCTGGGACCGGAGGATGTTCTCTGGCTTGCGACCCGGGGTGGGAGCGAACTTTTAAATCAGCCGGAAATAGGCAGCCTGTCAGAAGGTCAGGCTGCGGATCTTTTTCTCCTGAACAGCAGCCGGCTGGCTCTGGCTGGCGGCCTCTCCGACCCTGTTTCAGCTTTAATAAATACCGGTACCAGCCAGGAAGTCGATCTAACCATGGTGGCCGGTGAGATTGCTGTTAGGGAGGGAAGACTGACCGGTATTGATGAGCGAGAGACTGCCCTGAGAACAGAGCAACTGGCCCGTGAGATGCTGAGGAAAGCCGGGCGGTAAGATTTTCTCTGTCTGCCGGGGTATTTATTTTGCTGTCTGAGTGGGAGATTTTGCCTGAGAATATTTTGTCAGACAGCTGCAAAAAAAACAGGTGAAATAATGGAAGCAGGAGGATGATGATATGCTCTTAATCCATAATGGTCTGGTATTGACCTGCAACGATAAGGATCAGGTCATTCCCGGGGGAGCTGTTCTGCTGGATGAGGATAAAATTCTGGCGGTGGACTCTTCGGATGAACTGAAGAGCCGCTATCCCGGGGCTGAGAGGCTGGATGCCCGGGGTAAAGTTGTGATGCCTGGCCTGATCAATGCCCATATGCATCTTTACAGCACCTTTGCCCGGGGAATGGACTTAAAAACCTCAGAACCGCCGGCAGATTTTCTGGAAATACTGGAGAAGCTCTGGTGGCGGCTGGATAATTCCCTGGTCGAACCTGAAGATATTTATTACAGTGCCCTCTATGCCATAATTGAAGGTATTCAGAATGGCACCACTACTATTTTTGACCATCATGCCAGCTTCGGGCTGATTGATGGTTCTCTGGATATTATAAAAGAAGCAGCAGTCAGGGCTGGCATTAGAGCCAGCCTCTGTTTTGAGACCTCTGATCGTCACGGTGAGGAAGCTTCCCGGGCTTCTCTCGAGGAAAATGTTAATTTTATTGAAAATATTAAACCGGAGCAAAAAAGTTATCTCCAGGGAATGTTCGGCCTGCACGCTTCTTTTACACTGGAGGACAGTACTTTAAAGGAAATAGGCCGGCTGGCAGCTGAGCTGGAGGTGCCCTGTCATCTTCATGTAGCTGAAGGCCGGGCTGATGTCAGTGACAGCCAGCGCCGGGGCTATAAAAATATCGGAGAAAGGCTGGATCGCTTCAATATCTGGCAGCCTGATACTCTGGCCGTTCATGGAGTTCATCTTACCCGGGAAGAATACCGGATGCTGGCTGAGAGAGACTGTCTGCTGGTTAATAATCCTGAATCGAACATGAGCAATGCGGTAGGGGCAGCTGATCTGCCTGAGGCAGCTGAAACCGGTCTGGCACTGGCTCTGGGAACCGATGGTTATACCACCGATATGTTTGAAAGCCTCAAAGTGGCGGCCCTGCTGCCGGCTCATCAGGCAGGTGATCCCCGGCTGGGAGGCGAACTGGCCAGGCGGATGCTGTTTGAGACCAACGGCCGGCTGGCCGGCAGGTCTTTCGGCAAAAAGCTGGGCAGCCTGGAGGTCGGAGCGGGAGCTGATCTCATTATTGTCGATTATCAGGCCCCAACCCCCCTGACATCAGATAACTATTTTTATCATATTTTAATGGGGATGTCAGGATCCCGGGTCGATACCACCATTGTCCGGGGAGAAATTTTGATGGAAAATCGGGAGGTGAAGATTTTAGATCATGAAAAATTCACAGAGGAATGTCAGCTGCAGGCCAGAAGCTTCTGGCAGCGATTTTAAGGCCGAGCAAGAGAATGTTCAGGAGCTGGGTCAAAAGGTGCCGGTCGGCAGTGCCGATTATCTGGCACCCAAGTCTTTAAAAAAAGCTCTGGAATATCGCAGCCGATACGGATATAAAGCAGTGGTGATAGCCGGAGGCACTGATATTATGGTTGATTATTTTGAAAGGCTTTCCGAGGTGACTAGCTGGCTGGACCTGACAAAGATTCAGGAGCTTAAGGAGATCAAATTTGGTCCGGAAGAGATCCGGCTGGGCAGCATGGTCACTCATCGAAAGCTGGCGACTGATTCCCGGATTAGAGAAAATCTTCCTCTGCTGGCAGAGTCAGCTTCAGAGGTGGGTGCCTGGCAGATTCAGAGTCGGGGCACTCTGGGGGGTAATATTGTGACTTCTTCGCCGGCAGGAGACACTCTGGCACCTCTGCTGGCCTATCAGGCCAGATTTGTCCTGGGCAGCGTTTCCGGTCAGAGAGAAGTGGCGGCCGAGGATTTTTTCACCGGGCCGAAGGAGAATATTATGACTCAGGAGGAACTTTTAACTGAGGTGGTAATACCAGCCCCCCGGAAGAGAACCCTCAGCCGCTGGCAGAAGGTTGGTAAAAGAAAGGCAATGATTATTTCCAGCCTGACGATGGCCCTGCTGCTGGAGCTGGACGACAAGGATGAGATAACAGCAGCCCGCGCGGCCTACGGGGCGGTAGCACCTACTCCAATTCGAGCGGGAGAACTGGAAGACTATCTAACCGGGAGAAAGCTGAGAGAAGTTTCAGCCGGGAAAGCCGGTGAGTTAGCGGTTCAGGAAATTTCTCCCATTACCGATATTAGAGGCACTGTGGCCTACCGCCGTCAGGTGACCAGAGATATTACCGAACAAGCCCTGCTGGATCTGCAGCAGGAATGAGGAGGGACAGGAGATGGAAATAACCTTTACCATAAATAATGAAAAACGCACTCTGGAGGTCAGCCCCCATCAGCGCCTGCTGGATATTATCAGAAAAGATCTGGGTCTGACAGCTGCCAAGGAGGGCTGCGGCAAGGGGGAATGCGGGGCCTGTACGGTTCTGTTTAATGGTGAGCCGGTGGCCTCCTGTCTCGTGCTGGCACCTCAGGCTGAGGGAGCAGAAATTTTGACAGTGGAGGGTCTGCTTTCCCGGGAAGGAGAGCTTCATCCCCTGCAGCAGGCCTTTCTCGATGCCGGAGCAGTCCAGTGCGGATTCTGCATACCGGGTTCAATTATGACCGGCTACCGGCTTATTCAGGATAATCCCGAGCCTGAGCGGGAGGAAATTCGCCAGGCTCTGGCCGGAAATATCTGCCGCTGTACCGGTTATCAAAAAATTGTAGATGCCGTCCAGCTGGCTGCCAGAAGAATGCAGTCTGGAGGTGACAGCTCATGAGCCCAAGATTTATTGGCAAGAAGGTTAATAAAGTTGATGCCCGCCAAAAAGTAACCGGTGAGGCCAAATATACCGAGGATCTGATCAATGATTTTTCC
>PWFW01000285.1 GCA_003554225.1 Halanaerobiaceae bacterium
AGGGGATTTCCTCTCCGGCCAGACCATTGGGATATCCCCTGCCGTCCCAGCGTTCGTGATGGGAAAGAACTTCCCGGGCTACCGGGGCAAATTCTTCAGCAGCTGAAGCAATTCTAAAACCCTTATCAGAATGGACCCTGATCTGCTTCCATTCTGCTTCAGTCAGAGGACTACTTTTAAAGAAAATATGTGAGGGGATAGAAACTTTACCTATATCATGCAGATCAACCAGTAATTTTAGTTTCTTCATTTCTTTTTCTGACAGTCCCAGTTCTCTGCCAAATTTATCTGAGAGCTCCTTCAAACGTCCCAAATGCTCCTCTGTCTCATCACTTTCCTGATGGAGAGTATCAAGGAGCCCATTAACCACTCTGCTTTTAGTGCTTCTGCTCACTCTTATTTTATTTTGATACATGTTATTGTCAGCTTCTTTTAGAATCTCTTCAATCTTTTCCTGGCTTTTTGTCTTGGTGGCAGTTCCTACACCAATAGAGACAGGAATAGTGTGGTCTCTTGTCTCTTCGCATCTATCCTCAATCCTCTCGACTATCTTTAAAGCCTCTTCCCGGCTGGTCCGGGGCAGGAGGATGGCAAATTCATCCCCGCCAAAACGGGCCAGAATATCTTCTGAACGCAGGGTTTCCTGCAGCAGTTTAGCCGTTGCTTTTAATACCTGATCGCCCTTATTATGACCGTAACTGTCATTTATGACCTTTAATCCATTTAAATCTGTCATTATAATGCTTAAGGGCAGCTGTCTTTCGGTATCCAGCCTGTTTAGCTCTTCTTCAAAAAATCTGCGGTTGTAGGTATCGGTCAGCTCATCATGGTAGCTTTTATAAACAATGCCCTTTCGATATCTAATCTGTTCCAGGGCGGTTGTCATATGAGCAATCAAAAGCTCAGATAACTCCAGGTCCTGGCGGGAAAAGGCATTTTTGCTGGTTGCCACTGCCTGAAACACTCCCAGATCTTTGATCGGCAGACTTAAAGCTGATTTATATTTACTGCTGGCCGGCCGGGCATGAGGGTTTTCTTCCAGATCATTTACCAGATAGCTCTCTCCTGTCTCTAAAGTCCGCCCTGCCAGACCTTCAGTAATGGGCACCTCCATTTTGGTCTCGACTGCCGCCGCTGCTGAAGTCGCCTTCGTCACTATTAAGTCATCTTCTACCAGGCTGATGTCACAGAGGTTAAAATCCAGAATATTTTCTGCCGCTTCAATAGTAATTTCCAGGGCTTCTTCTTCAGACTGACAGTCACTTAAGAGCAGTGCTGTCTGGTGAAGCTGCTGTACAATATTCTTCTGCTCCACAACCTGCTGCTGAGCTCTTTTCAGCTCGGTAATATCAATATGGGTTCCCACAATCTTATTGCCGGGGCGGCCCTTTTCATCAGGAATAGCACTGCCCCGGGAAAGAATCCAGACCCAGTCTCCCTGGCGATGCTTCATACGGAAGGTGCTTTCATACATCCCGCTGGAGCCGCTCTCCAGATATTCGGCAAAAGCACTGCTGGCCCGCTCCTGATCCTCGGGATGAATCAGATCAATCCAGGCTTCCTGAAGGTTGGGCTTTCCTGAGAAATCAAATTCCTCTCGCTGCCGACCCAGCATGGTGAAATACTCCCGGCTGCACCAGAGATAGTCCGATTCCCTGTCATACTGCCAGGCTCCGGTATTGGAGACCTTGATAAAGGTCTTAAATCTTTCAGCTTCTTCCTTCAGCTGCTGTTCCATGTTCTTTTTAACAGTTATATTCCTGACAATAGCCAGGGCCAGTTCCTGAGAACAGGGCAGAACACGGCTTTCATAGTAATTAATTCCCTGCTTATAGGGCAATTCAAATTCAAATATCTCGGTATCGCCGTTATTAAAAACCCTTTCCAGCACCTCTTCAGCCTCAGCTGCAGAGTCAGCCGGCAGCAGCTGAGCTACTCTGCGATTGACTATGTTTTCTAAAGGTATGACTAAATTTTCCGGGTCATTTATTCGATAATCCACCACTACCCCTTCACTATTGAGCATTAAAAGCACATCAGGAATAGCATTGAGCAGTGCTTCATTTTCCAGGTGATATTTACTGGAACTATTATCGAGCGGCATACAGTTCCCCCCCAGCAGCTTGAAAACAGACAATAGTCACTGCAAATTTGCAGTATCTTCAAAGCTTAATAGTATTTTAAAGAAGCCGTATAATTTACTTAAAAATGAAAAGCTTTAAGAATTTAACTTTCGGTTCACAACAACCAGCAACCCCAAAAACAGTCCTCATTTATAATGTTCTTCTCCAATTTAAAAATTCCTGCTATTTCCTGTTATTTTTATTTTTGTTGATTATTATAACCATTTCCAAAATTCTGCTGTCCCCTTTTCTCAAGAAGTTCAGCTCTCAACAAATTTTTTATGATTTTTTTATAATAGTTCCCTGGATTATCAAATTATACATCTGCTTTGATTGCTGTCAGATTTTGTTCCGCCCGGCTGGTTAAATAAATTCTCAGGTTAAAATTGATTCAATAATTTAAAATTGCTTCAGTAATATAATGATAGAATCTGCAGGAAATCAGGATTTTATGCTCAATATTAATTATAACCGGAATAATAACTTAGAGCAGTTTCTGTTAGACTTATCTGGCAAAATTACCTGGCATCACCCAGGGAAAAATTATTTAGCAGCAGCCAAGGAAAGGAAGGTAGTAATGAAAAAAATAAAAATTGACAGCTTCACCGATTTTAGGTTCCTGGCAGAGCCCCGCTTTTCCCCTGACGGAAGGCGTCTCTGTTTTCGGGTGACAGCAGCGGATCAGGAAGAAAACGAATATAACTCCCGGCTCTGGATCTATGATTTTGAAAGCGAAGCCGGTAGAGAACTTTTCCAGCTTACCTCCGGAGATAAAGATGTTAGCTTTACCTGGCTCGATGAGGAAAAAATTATCTTTACCTCAGAAAGGGAAGAAAAGGAAGAGGAAAGGCTGCTGCCCAGGACGGAATTCTACCAGATCAATGTCACCGGAGGTGAAGCCCGGCATTTCTTAAATATTTCTCAAAGTGTCCAGGATTTTAAGGCAGATGGCAGGGGAGGTCTGATTTTTACTGCCAGCAAGGATCTCCGGGAACGAGATGAAGATAAGCTTAAAGAGGAAAAGGATTTTGAGGTGCTGGAGGAGATCCCCTTCTGGGCAAACGGTAAAGGTTTTACCGATCATTACCGCAACCATCTCTACCGGCTGGATTTGGAAACTGAGGAGATCAGCGAACTAATTGGCGGGAAATATAATATAGAGAACTTTGCTCTTACTGAGAAGGGCAGCAGGATAGCCGTCAGCCTGAAATATTTCCAGGACAAAGCTGATACAGTCAGCAATATTTACCTCTATAACCTGGAAGATAAAGCTTTAACCCGGCTGACTGAGCGGGAATGGGCTGTCGCTTCACTGGATTTTCAGGATGATGAAAATCTGGTTTTTGCAGCCAACGAGATGGAAGATATCGGCCTGAACTCCAATCCCGATCTTTTCCGGCTCAACATTGTTTCCGGCGAAATTGAGCAGCTGACCCATAAACTTGACAGAAGTCTCTGGACCTCGGTCGGCAACGACTGCCGCCACGGCAAGGGCCAGACCAGCACCTGTGAGGCCGATAAATATTATTTTCTCAGCACCGAGGATTATAATACCTATCTTAACTGCCTCAATCTGGAAGATTCCAGTTATAAAGTGGAAAGGATTATTTCCCGGCAGGGGACAGTTGATATGTTTGATGTCAGCCAGGACCGGATTGTCTTTGTCGGTTTCCGGAATGATAAACTCCAGGAGCTCTATCTCTTCCAGCAGGGTGAGGAAAGGCAGCTCAGCAGCTTCAACCGCGAAGTTCTGGCCGATAAAACTGCTGTCACTCCGGAATATTTTCAGGTTGAAGC
>PWFW01000043.1 GCA_003554225.1 Halanaerobiaceae bacterium
GCCAACTCCTAAATACTACTAATACAATCTTACAATTAATTGGCCGGAACAGCAAGTAATTTCAATATTTTTTCAAGAAAAACTAAATTAATTGCAATTTAATTGGCAATCTCTTCAGCCATTTTTTCCTGCTCTTCCTCCAGCTGCAGGGAAACCAGCTTGGAGATGCCATTTTCAGCCATGGTAACGCCGTAAATGGTATCGGCTGTGGCCATCATCTGTTTGCGGTGGGTCACCAGAATAAACTGGCTGTGCTTGAGATAATTCTGGATAAAGTTTGCGAACATCTGCAGATTGGCTTCATCCAGCGGAGAATCTATTTCATCCAGCAGATAAAAGGGGCTGGGCTTAACATTCAAAAAGGCAAAAATCAGGGCAATGGCAGTCAGGGCCTTCTCTCCTCCTGACATCAGGGTCAGCCGGGAGAGGTTTTTTCCCGGAGGACGGGCAGAAATCTCCCCCCCGGTGGTCAGCAGATCATCTTCTTCGGTCAGGGTTAACTGGGCCTCTCCTCCGGAAAAGAGCTGCTGGAAGATCCGGTTAAATTCCTCGTTGACCTTGAGGAAGGTCTCATGAAAGAGCCGTCCCATCTTCTCTTCGATTTCAGTGATAACTCCCTGAATTGACTCCCGGGCCTGATTGAGATCCTCCCTTTCCTGAGAGAGAAAATCAAAGCGCTCTTTCAACTTTTCATATTCCCGGATTGCTCCCAGGTTAACCTCTCCCATCTTCCGGATCTTCTTCTCCAGCTGATTGATTTCTTCAGCTGGATCCTCATCAGATTCAGAGGTGGAAAACTCCTTCCGGGCCTCAGCCGGAGAGAGGTCGTATTTATCCTCAAGTCTTCCGGTGACACGGTCTTCTCTGGCCTTTAGCTTGCCCTCTTTAAGCTGGAGGGAATGCTCCTTCTCCTGAAGCTCATCCTCAAGCTCCTCCAGGCTCTCCAGGTTCTTGACAGCCTCCCTGACAGAATTCTCAAGCTGAGCGGCCTCACTGGTAATCCTGGTCAGTTTCTCCTTAACCTCTTCCAGCTCAATGGCGGTTGTGCGCCGTCTCTCTTTGAGCTGGGTCCGCCGCTCTTCGAGGTCCTTCCGCCGCTGCTGGCATTCCCGACTTTCCTGCTGCAGGGACTCTTCTTTTTCCTCAAGCTCCTGTCTGCGCTGCTGGCGGTCTTCAATCTCCCGCTTCAGCGAACTCTGCTGCTCTTCCAGTCGGGCCAGCCTGACCTCCTCTTCCTGAAGGGCGGTTAAGAGATGACTGGCTCTATTATCCAGCTCTTCGATCTGTCTGTCGATTCTATCAGCTTTAAGCTCCTGTTCCCGGCAGAGTTCCTGAAAATAATCCAGCCTCTCGCGGTAATGCTCCTGCCTGGCTGAAAGCTCGTCTTCTTTAGAGAGGGTGCTCTGATATTCCTCTCTGATTGCTGAAAGTTTATTTTTACGGTCTTTCAGCTCCTCCTGACGGCTCTGCAGAGCAGCCTTAAGGCTGTTAATCTCCTGAACCTGATGCTGTTTCTCCTCCCGCTTATCTTCCAGGTGAGCAGCCAGGTCCCTTCTGCGATTCTGCAGATCCTGCAGTTCGGATTTTTTCTCCTGCAGCTGACTCCTGCTCTTTCTTCCGGCCCGGGCCAGATCCTCAATTTTCCGGGAACGGCCCAGCAGGGTGGAATTTTTGCTGCTCTGGCTGCCTCCGGTCATTGCTCCGCCGGGATTGATGATATCCCCGTCTAGGCTGACCACTTTGAATTTCTTGCCGGTTCTGCGGGCCAGCCCTGTGGCAGCAGCCAGATCCCTGGCCACCAGCACCCTTCCCAGCAGGTAATTACCGATTTCGGCAAGCCTTTCTGGAAACTCAATCAGCTCTGTCCCCCTGCCGATAAAACCTTCCTGGCTGGTGAGGTCATAGCGATTAAGGTCAATCCGACGGCCTTCAACCAGATCCAGCGGCAGAAAGGTAGCCCGACCAGATCTGCTCTCCTTGAGATATTTGATGGCATTCTGAGCATCCCGGTCACTTTCAACCACCAGATTCTGCAGGCGGCTGCCCAGAGCTGCCGCAATCGCATCTTCATATTCCTCTGAAACCTCGAGCAGTTCAGCAACCGGCCCGATTATACCTGTTAGTTCCTCCTTTGTCAGGACAGCTTTAACTCCCTGATAGTAACCCTCTCCTCGTTCCTGCATCTTCTTCTGAGCCTGCCAGCGGGAGCGATATCTAGAATAGGCCTGCTGCAGGCGATCAACTTTTTCCCGGGCCTGCTGCTCCTGCTGCTCAAGTTTATTATCCTCTTCTTTCAGGCCAGCAATCTCCTGTTCCAGTTCCTTCAAATGAGCAGTATTCCGATCAAGCTTATTTTTTAACTCTGACTCCTTACTTTCAAACCGGCTGATCTCACTATCAATCTCCTCAATCTCCTGCTTTAAGCGGGACTTATCCCGCCGAAAAGATTCTTTCCTTTCCTTCAGGGTTAAAAGATTGTCCTCAAGTTCGCCGATCCGAGCTGCAGCCTCCTCCCGGCTGTAACTCCCGCGGCGCTCCCTAAGCAGAGCCTTTTCCCGGTGAAGGTTTTCCAGAGCCTGCAAAATCTCCTCCAGCAGAAAATTCTGCTGCTCGACCTTAATATTTACCTGCTGTTCCCGGGAATAAACCTGCTGAAGTTCCTGAAATAGCTTGCTCTGGCTGTTTTTCAGCTGGTCAATTTCCTGCTCGATTCTTTCCTCTTCCTGGTCCAGATTGCTCTCTCTTTCTCCCAGAATTTCTAAATTATTTTTAATCTCCTGCTGTCGGGTTTTCAAGGAATAAATCCGTTCCTCCAGATCCTTCTGCTGCTGCTCCTTTTTATCAAGCTGATCCTTAATCTCATCTCGATTATGACGGGCTTCTGTAAGCTCCTGAGTCAGCTCTCTCTTTCTTTCTGCCAGTTTTTCTTCCTGAGTTTTAAGAGACCGCTGCTGCTGCTCAATCTCTTTAAGCTGGGAACAGAGATAGGAACCTTCCAGCTCCTTCAGCCGATCATAGAGTTTCTTGTATTTGCGGGCCTCTTGAGCTTCGGACTCCAGAGGGTCCATGCGCTTCTTTATTTCGAAGATCAGATCGTTAACCCGCTCAAGATCCCGGGATGTTCTTTCCAGCTTGCGCTCGGCCTCTTCCTTGCGGCTGCGATAACGGGTGATGCCGGCAGCCTCTTCAAAGAGTTCTCTGAGTTTCTCAGGACGGCTCTTGATAATAGCCTCAACCCTGTTCTGGCCGACAATAGAGTAGGTTTCCCGGTTGAGGCCGGTATCATAGAGGACCTCTTCAATATCTTTAAGCCGGCAGGCTTCGCCATTGAGATAGTAGCTGCCCTGACCACTGCGGTCTACCTCCCGGGTTATGCTGACTTCCTCCTCCTCGAGCGGGAGAATGTCTTCAGAATTATCCAGCTTCAATGATACCCGGGCTTTCTGCATGGGCCGGCTGCTCTCACTGCCGGAAAAGATGACATCGGCCATTTTCCCACCCCGCAGGGCGGTGGGGCTCTGCTCGCCCATTACCCAGCGGACAGCATCTACTATGTTGCTCTTGCCGCTGCCGTTGGGCCCGACAATGGCCGTCAGCGAGCTGGTAAAATCCAGCGTTACCGGCCTGGCAAAGGATTTGAAACCATGTAATTTTATTTCTTTTAAAAACATAAAGAACACCCTGACTATGTAAGATAGGATTTAAATTTTTTAAATTAATTATCTGATTGTGCTGCATAAAGTCGATATTATCAAAATATATATGTTGTATTCCCCGTGATATCAACAATCCTGTCATTCACACTGTCAGCAAAATGATTTTTACAGCGGAACCATTTTATAGAATTTGAAGATACTGGAGCAGTTATCAACAAAAAACGAGCGGCAATTAACAGAA
>PWFW01000050.1 GCA_003554225.1 Halanaerobiaceae bacterium
CAGTTCATTGTACTGCTCCAGCAGTTCTTTTTTTTCCTGCAGGCTAACCTTCCGGGGGTCACTTTCCGGCTCAACCAGAGCCCTGTCCTGATAAACCGGAGCTTCCTGTAATTTCACTTTCTCTTTTTTTAGTTCTGTTGCCATTTTGCCGGCCTCCAGCAGCGTTGCAATACCCTGCCGGGCATCATTAAGCTCGGTAAAAGAGCTTACACCCTTGCTGCCTCCCTGATAGATCCTGAGATGTCCACCTTCCCGCCGGGTCCTGCTGAGCTTTTTCAGCTCTTCATTTTCAAAGCTGATGGTGACGAAACTGTTATTTTCATACCTGACATCACCATAATCCAGGCCCTCGATATCCAGCAGGCCCCGCATCTTTTCCAGCATTCTACCACTCTCCTCCCAAAAATTTTCTTTTTTCTGATATCTTTCCCCAAAATATTCATCCCGGAAAAACTCCAGGATGAATAAGTTATTACCATTATAGCAATTTTATCTTGATTAGCAAAGTGCTCAGGAAAAAATATTTCTAGTTTTTTATTTAACTTAAACCTGTTTTTTTCACCTGTTTTCCCTTCTGCTAAAAATGATAACCGGCAGCTTCCATCAATTCCAGGGTTCCCTGCCAGTAATCACCGATTTCCCCAAGCCTGATATCCATATGCTTGAAGTCCTCTATGCTCTTCTCATAACCCTGATAATCAGCAACCAGAGGAGTTTCCCGGCTGACTTCGGCATATTCAATCATTATTTCTTCTCTCAGGAGAAAATCTATCAGCACCTCTACCGCTTCGGGGTTTGGTCCTCCCTCGATCAGGGCTGCTCCAGCGACATTAACAAAAATCCCCATCTCATCTTCTCCCTGATCGGGATAGATAGCAGCCACATTATTATGAGTCTCCTCTTCAAGCTGCAGGCGATAGTAATAGTTATTCACCAGACCCAGTTTCACTTCTACCCGGCCGACAGCATTTCTAATGTCAGTATGACCGCCCAGGATTAAAGGATCATTTGCCATCAATCCCTGAATGAAATCCCGGGTCCAGTCATCACCGTGATAAAGTCTTAATCCAGCCATATGTGAAATCATCGAGCCATTTCCCGGCCTGGTTATGGCAAACTCTCCCTGAAAGCGGGGATCGGTCAGTTCCTTCAGAGATTCTGGAGCCTCATCCTCAGCCAGCCTATCCCTGTTATACATCAAAATACGGGAACGGGCTGAAAGACCAAACCAGGAACCATCAGCTGCTCTTTTATCAGCAGGAATAGTTTCCAGAACACTATCAGGAGCTTCTCTGAGAACGCCGGCTCTGCGCAAATCTTCCATCACTCCGGCATCATTGGCCAGAAAAACATCAGCCCGGGGGTTGCCGGACTCCTCTTTGATTCTCAGGTTAAACTGAGCTTCCTGACCGGTTAAAAGCTGCGCCTCTATTCCGGTTTCTTCTTCAAACCACTGTAAAATCGGACGGACAAACTGCTCCCGGCGGCTGGAGTAGATCACTATCTCCTCCGCTTCAGCTGCTGAAGGCTCTGCCGTCAGGATAAGTCCCCCCAGCAATAACCCGCCTGTAACTGCCAGCCCGACCAGAATGGTGATTATTCCAGCAGCCTTCTTCTTCCTTATTCTGCCAAAGATTTTAAACATTTAACTTCTCTCCCCTTTATCTTTTTTTGTAGATAATAGGTGCTTCCTTCTCCTGCCAGGCTTCCTCTGCTAAATGAAATTGATTTTCATCTAGCTCACGAAAATAATTATATCTAAACATACCTATTTTGTCAACAATAACTTTCATTTTTCAATTCTTGTATTCTTTGCAAGGTTTATTGTATCAGGGAGTTTTGCAACAGTCTTCTAGCCAGTTTCTATCTCTCATCAGGTTCCTTGATAAAATCTTTCATAAAAACTTTGATCATAAAAACTTTAATAAAATCTTATGAAATTAATCTTATGACAGTTAACATCTATTACCATCTATCACTAAAAATCACCTCACTAAAAGACACCTGAAATCGAATGAACAATAAGTAATAATTACTGTTAAGCAGGGGATTACCGCCAATTATCACTAAATTAGACATTATACTTGACAAACTTTATAGGTTTAACCTATAATTATTATGCGGTAAATGAAAATTATTTTCATCTCCCCCCTCACCTGTTGTTATTTTAAATATTTTTCCGGGCTTTTTCTATTTAAGTTTTAACCTGCAATCACCTTAAGCTATTTACCCGATTTGGAACTTGGTTTGGAAAATTTGAAATTGAAGAGTTTAAAAAGAGATTAAAAAGAAAGTAATTAAAATTTATAGAGATAAAAGAGAGATAAAAAAGAGATAAAAAGAGGTTAATATGATATTAGAGGTGCTGGCAAATCTGAATTACAAAATAAAGTCACTCTGGTACGGGCTCTGGCCGGAAAATTCTCCTTCCCTGCTGCTGCTTATCATTGCTGCTGCAGTCGCACTGGTTACCGCTCTTCCGCTCTTTTATTCTTTCTGGCAGGGTATCACTGCCGATATCGGCAGATGGCGGCTGCTCTGGAACCAGAGAATTCCTGCTCTGCTGGCCAGCACCCTGAGTCTAACAGTGGTGGTAACCCTGGCCGGAATTTTCCTGGGCCTGGCCCTGGCCTGGCTGGTGGTCAGAACCAACCTTCCCGGCCATCGATTTTTCAGCTGGTCGCTGGTAATACCGCTGGTTATTCCCACCTATGTCGGGGCTTTAAGCTATATCATGGCCTTCGGACCGGTGGGACTGCTGCAGGAATATATAAATCTTCCAGCAGATATCTACAGCTTTCCGGGAGTCGCTCTGGTTATGACAATGTTCACCTATCCCTATGTCTTTTTAATCTCCTCCTCCAGCCTGCGGCGTTTAAATCCTCATCTTCATGAAATGTCAAGAAGCTGCGGTCTCTCAGCTCTGGAAATCTTCAGAAGAGTGGAACTCCCGCTCTTAAGACCGGCCCTGGGAGCAGGAGGTTATCTCATTGCTCTCTATGTACTGGCTGACTTTGGAGCGGTTACAATGCTGAGATATGACACCTTTGCTACCAGCATTTATTTTCAGATGACAGGCCGCTTTGACCGTGAGGGGGCAGCAGTGCTCAGTCTGGTTTTAATAACCCTCACATTAACCCTGGTGATGCTGGAATATCTCAGCCGCCGCCGGGGACATTATCAGCATAAAATTGAGAGCAAACAGCAGCTGCCCCGCCTGGAGCTGGGGAAATGGCGCTGGCCGCTTTTTCTGCTGGTGACAATTATCTTTGCTGCTGGAGTGATTCTTCCGGTGGCAGTATTAAGCCGCTGGCTTTTCCAGGGAATCAGCCGGGGGGGAGTTGAGTGGAATATATTGCCCTTTATTTTTAACAGCATCCTGAGCTCCGCCCTGGCAGCCCTGATTGCTATGGCAGTCTCCCTGCCCCTGGTCTATCTGAGGATCAGATATTCCAATAAACTGACTGAGACTCTCAATAATATGGCAGCATCTGCCTACATTCTGCCCGGTGTGGTAGTGGCCCTGGGGTTGATTTTTATTTTCAATAACTACCTGCCCTCACTATACGGCACTCTGGTTGTGATGCTGCTGGCCTTAATCATTAAATACCTCCCGCTCAGCCTCCAGTCCAGTGAAGCAAATTTTCGCCTGGTGGCAGATTCTCTGGAAGATGCTGCCCGCAACATGGGGGTTTCCGGTCTAAAACTGCTGCGCAGGGTTGTTCTGCCGCTGGTACTTCCAGGAGTGCTGGCAGGAGGTGCTCTGGTCTTTGTCAGCAGCATGAAAGAACTTACCACGGTTTTGATGCTGCGCCCGGCCGGCTTTGACACCCTGTCAATCAGGGTCTGGCTTCAGGCTTCCGAAGGCTTTTATGCTGAGG
>PWFW01000237.1 GCA_003554225.1 Halanaerobiaceae bacterium
ACACTTCATCTTCCGGCTCCACTGGCGGCTCTTCCAATTCTGCTTCTTCATCCTCAGCCTGCGGGCTCCTGGGCAAAGGTTTACACCTACAATTCGGGTGGAGGGGTATCATCTTTTCAATTTCATCTATCGTGAATACCTGCCCTTCCAACTCCAGGCAATCCGGGCAAACGTTGAAACCCGCCGTCACCCATTCGGCTTGAACGCTGACCCCTTCCACCGCATAGTTTCGGTACTCCTGACAAATGGCTACGGTATGGGCCCGGATCACTTCAGTGCGGGCTAGCGTACGGGCTCTTGTTTGTGCTGGGATGAATCTACCTAGTGTATCAGTCAATGCCAAATCACCTTGCGGTCCTTTGATAGTCTTTGTCAGAATCTTTGCTAACTCTCGAGGATTCTCACCATCTGCCATCCCCTGTGAAAGCACCCGGGACAATTGCCCGTCCATGCTTTCGGTGATATTGCGCAGATCACTGAAGGTTCGAGTATACATTGCCCCAACTCGATCAGCGTGGATGGGTTGATTGAAAACCGCGGAAAGCCCTCCGGCTTCATCAATCGTATCCACCCCGGGAATTCCAGCACCCAGGAGTTCACTGCGACCGTTGAGTATTCCCTTCTGGTATGATGAATGAATATACGTGTTAGACCAGGCGTCGTCCACGGCACGTCCAACCCGAGGAGTTTGTCCGACGCTTGTTTCCAAGATGTCTTCATGTGCGGCAGATCGCAACCATTCCATGAACCCTTCCACCTTTTCTGACGTGCGCTCAAATGCGAATTGCCGTTTGCCGGGGAGTTCTGACTGGTTGATCTGCAGTCCGTCGTTGAAGGAGTTTTCCTGGATATTAGCGTCCATCAAACCGAAACAGTCCTGATCGATCAGCGCCCGTCTAATCTTCCCCCGAAGCCTGCGGAAACGTTTATTAACTTCCCTGCGAAACTGATTACGAATTGTGGTTGTCTGCGTTGGATCTCTACGGTTGAGTACCTGCAATGCGTTGTATACCGTCAACTGTTTCCGATAGGTGCCTGGAAACGGTATCACGCGTCCGTGCGTATGAGGGGTATGATGATGTTTATGGTTGCACTGCTTCTTAGCCGCCTGTGCCATTTCCTACCTCCTCATCTTCAACTTCATCCGCAACTTCATCCTCATCTTCTTCAAGCATGGACTGTTCTTGTGCTTTAGTAATTGCTTGAATCTCATCATCATTCAATCCAAGGCAGTACTTATAGAACAGAACCGGCGGCAGAATATCCAGGGCAAAGGGGTTCTGCGCATACGCCTGGAGTGATTGGGTCCTGATCTTTCCAACTTCAGCCCGCTCCTTTTCGCTAACTGACCAAAGGTCTTCCCAATCCACGGCGTAGCCCTGGGGTGGATTCGGCAACACCCCATATTCAATTAGTATATCCACTAAGGGATGCAAGATGTAGGGTTCAACAAATTCTTTTCTGCGTGATTCGATTGTTTCCAACCAATTGTCCCGGTCTTCTGTACTGGATAGTTCGCCGCGTTCACTCCCGGTGAGAATGCGTTTGGGGATTCCGGTTTCCGCGCTGATCATCTGTATCTGCACATCAACGTGGTGCATGGGGTCTGCTACCTGACTTTCCAGCGATGACATCTGGACGCCGCTGGTAACCAGGAAGCGTCGCAAGTTATGATCATACTCATCAATCTGTTCCCGCAGTTTCTGCCGTTCTTCCTCTCCCATCCCGTATTCTGGATTGATGCTGCCGGTATACCCAGGACGGGCTCCCCGCCAAAACATCTCAGCAGAACCACCAACCAACTTCTCAAGGTCTTTCAAGCGATTGAACACCGGCTCAAGTTTACTTTGACCAACAACATTCCCTTCCAACAAGCCGTCCGCAACATGAAGCACCCGGGAATAATGAATCACCATGGTATGGCTTTTTTGAGATGCGGGGGAGTGAATTGTGATCGTGTAATACAGAGGCATCCCGTACCGTTCATCCGTGGGGTCTTCAACCCAACGGCTTATGACCGCGTTGCCTTCTGAAATCGGTTTCACGTACAACAACTTCAACGAACCCCCTTGAACGGGTTCCCGTAATTGTTCCCGAGTCTTCGCATCACTAAAACCCAGAAACAAAATCCCGTACTGACCGATGCGAGACAACTTATCTAACCGAACCAGGTTGGATTTCAACTTGAGTTTCTTTTCTAATTCAGCCCACTGCTTTTCAAAGGGAGTGGTTTCGTTGGGATCTGCAGAAGGCTTCTTCTTTTCATCACTTGCTTCCTGGAGCTTCAATGCACCACGCCAAGTAGCAGATACCGGACGGTTGATGATTGCGCTTGCGATATCTTGCCTCTTGTACTGCGCGTAGAAATGTTCAAACCGTAACTCAGTATCATACCCGAGTACCTGGTACACGTCCCTGTCTGCCCCATATTGTTTGCCCAATATGCCCCTAGCCATCATGGATCGTGACACCATATCACTTGCCATTGTCTGCGGATTATTATTCTTAGTTCGTTTCATAATACGAATCCTTCTTTACCAAACTTCAGTTTGTTCAATGCCAGACTAGCTGCGTCCACCTGGTCTTTGTATGAGCCATAAGGGAAGAACCGATGCTCCTCAATGAACTCATAATTCCAATCAGCCTGTATCAATGATACATTGCCTTCATTAACTTGGGCGGAGTATGGATCTGCCCGGTATACTTTACTGCCTGTCCCTGCCGCCACTTGCGACTGGACTGAAAACCCAGCTAGGTTGGCTGTGGTAGCTTGTGCAGAATCTTTACCTCCTGACCCTGGCTCCTGCTCATGCCATATCCTGGTCTTTGGACCGTCGGCCTCTGCAGTTTCTCTGATGATACGTTCACGTTCATCACTCCGCCACTGCCCTCTCTTGACATCCAGCACGATGAACTTCCCATTCTTGAGAAGCGCCATCTTTACTCCAGTAGTATATGCACCACCTCCATGGGTTGCTGCCTTGTCCCAAGCTCGTACTGTCTTCACGATATTTGATGCATGAAACTGGGACGGGTGGATTGCTTGGAAATGATCCACCTGAAACATTCCACCACCTGGGGGTACTGGATTCTGTCCAACCTGGCCTGCGTATCCGTATTGTCCGAGATCGGCTTCCATATCCTTCAGCACTGTCATGGGCATTCTGTAGGGGTCTAGAAGACCATCCACATACTTATCAGCTAACTCAGTGGGCTTCAAGTATTCTTTGTACTGCACAATCTCACCTGGCAAACATATGTGCCGGACATTCAACTTCTTCTTAGCTAATATATGCCCCGATGGATCATTCTGGTGCAGTCTCTGCATGATCAATATAGTTGGTGTGACTGACTTATCTATCTTCCGTGTGGACAACGTCTGATCAATCCATCTATTGGCTGACTTCAGTTCCACCTCGGAGACAGCCCTATTCGGGTCCACTGGGTCGTCAACTATTAGTATATGCCCATGGAAACCAGTTAGGGTACCACCTACAGATGTTGACAACCTTGACCCACCTTGCACAGTGTGCTTTCCTTTCACATATTGGAGTCTAAAATTACTTTTCTGATCCTTATCTCTCTTTACTATGATATGTGGGAATAATTGAGTAAATCTATCTGATCTAACTAATTCTCTGCTTGCTTCCCCATGTTCTAATGCAAGGGATCCTGAATAACTGGCGGCTATGAATCTCATCCAAGGCCAATTGATCCAACACCATACCGGAAACATTATGCTAACCGTTATACTCTTAGTTGTTCCGGGGGGGATGTTTACGATTAGATCATTCTCTCTTGGTTTGCCCTTTCCTACTTGTCGAGCTAGGGGGGTGAGTTGTTCCGCTAGGTAATCAAG
>PWFW01000209.1 GCA_003554225.1 Halanaerobiaceae bacterium
ATTTCTTCAGGAAACCGGAGAGGAAGAACCGGCTGCTGTTCAGGCCGGTATTGAAGAAAATCAGGAAGAAGAGCTGGATCTCCGGGTAATCGCAGCTGAAGTTATTACCGATAATATTGCAGAAAGAAACAGTTTCAGTGCGGTGATGCAGCCCAGCAGTGAATATGCTGTTCTGCCCCGTCTGGAAGGTGAGATTGAGCGAATTGAAGTTGAGGTCGGTGATCAGGTTGAGCAGGGGCAGCTCCTGGCTGAGCTGGATGATGAACGCTATCGGGCTGAGCTGGATCAGGCTGAAGCTGGACTGGAAGCTGCTCAGGCAGAGTTTACCAGACTGGAAGAGGGCGCTACCGATGAGGAGCTGCAGCAGATCAGTTCCCAGGTAGAGGAAGCCCGGATTTCTGTGGAAGGTGCCCGGGATGAAGTGGGTTATGCCGAAGAAATATATCAGGAGCGGACACCCGATGATATGGAACTGGAGCAGGTAAAAAATGAACTGGAGCAGGCCCGGGTTCAGCTGGAGATGGCTGAAAAGGAAGAACGTCAGGCGGAACTGGCCTTTGAAGAGGCCGATGATAATTACCAGCGGATGGCCAGCCTCTTTGAAGAGGGGGCTATCAGTGAGCAGCAGTATAATGAAATAAAAACCGGGAGAAATCAGGCTGAAACTCAGCTGGAAACTGCTAAAGACAGAGTTGAGCAGGCTGAAATAGCTCTTCAGGGAGCCCAGAATTTTAAAGAAATGACCGAGGGGCTCTACGATTTCCGGGTAGAAGAAGAGCGGATGGTCTCACAGGCCCGAACCCAGTACGAGGCTGCCAGTGCTGCCCTTCAGGGAGCAGAAGCAATGCTGGCTGAAGCTGAAAGGGGTCCAACCGAGGAAGAACTTAAGGCTGTAGAAGCCCAGGTCAAGCAGGCCCGGGCTGGAGTTGATATGGCCAGGATTGCCTATGATAATATTGAAGTAGCCGCTCCGGCAGATGGAGTGATAGCTGCGGTAGAGATGGATGCCGGTGAGATGGCTTCCCCCGGGAATCCTCTTTTCTATCTGGTAAATCTGGATGAAATCAAAGCTACGGCCAATGTTAATGAACCCTATGTCGGTCAGCTGGAGACCGGGGCAGAGGCTCTGGTTACGGTTAATGCTCTACCAGGTGAGGAATTTGTCGGCAGGATTAGCTCGGTTGCTCCCATGGCCGGAGAACAGGGAGGTTTTCCGGTGGAGGTCACCCTGCCTAACCCCGAACACACTATCAGAGTTGGAATGCGGGGCAGTATAGAGTTTGTTATCCAGGAAGAAGAGGATGCTCTGCTGGTTCCCGCTGATGCTGTTTTTAATCCCGAAGGTGAGGCTGAAACGGCTGTTTATCTGATAGAGGATGGCCGGGCCCGCCGCCAGACTGTCAGCACCGGCCTGCGCTATGATAACCGGGTCGAGATCACTTCGGGATTAGATGAAGGTGATCAGGTTGTGCTCTATGACCATGACCAGTTAGAGGATGGCCAGACTGTTGAGGTGGTAGAAAATGAATCTTTCTAAATTTACGGTAAAACGCCCCATCTTTACCATCATGGCCATCCTGATTATAGTCTTTTTAGGCTTTGTCAGCCTGGGTGATCTGGGGCTGGATCTATTTCCCGATCTGGAATTCCCGGTGGTTGCTGTCCTGACAGATTATGAAGGGGCTGCCCCCGAGGAAATTGAAACCCTGTTGACCAGGCCGATTGAGGATACGGTCAGCACCGTGGATGGACTGGAAGGGTTATCTTCGGTCTCCAGTCCGGATCAATCGATGGTAATGGCGGAGTTTTCCTTCGGGACTGATATGGATTTTGCTATGCTGGATGTCAGGGAGCAGATTGATCTGGTTAGAGATTTTTTACCTGATGATGCTTCCGATCCCATAGTTGTAGGCTTTGATCCCGAGATGCTGCCGATGGTGACTCTCGGCATCTCCGGGGAGAGGGAGATTCAGGAACTGACCGACTGGGCAGATGATGTTCTGGTACCCCGGCTGGAAAGGCTGGATGGAGTAGCTACAGTTGATATTACCGGGGGTCGGGAGCGGGAGATTCAGATTAATGTCGATCAGGATAAACTTCACGGTTACGGACTGATTTTAAGCGACCTTTCAGAAACCCTGCAGGCAGAGAATTTACGGCTGCCTGGCGGTGAAATCCGGGATGGCAAAACTGCCCTGCTGGCCAGAACCACCGGTGAATTTCAATCGCTTGAGGAAATTGAAAATCTTAAGCTCAATGAAGCGGGTTTGAGGCTTGCTGAAGTAGCTGAGGTAGTCGATGGTGAAAGTGATGTTGACCAGTATACCCGCATTAACGGTGAGGAGGGTGTCGGTCTTTCAATCCAGCGGGAAAGTGGAGCCAATACCGTGCTGGTTTCTCAGCGGATTTCGGAGGAGATAAGTGAGATTCAGGAGGCCAGTCCGGAAGATATTAACCTCCATTATGTCTATGATGAAGCTGAATTTATTATAGATGTTATTAATGATCTGGCCTTCAATGCAGCTATTGGAGCACTGATTGCATTCATAGTTTTATTTATATTTTTAAGAAGTGTTAAGACCACTATAATTATTGGCCTGGCAATCCCCATATCGATTGTGGCCACCTTTGTCCTGATGTATTTTGCTGATCTGACCTTTAATATTATGACTCTGGGTGGACTGGCTCTGGGGATCGGGATGCTGGTTGATAACGCTATTGTGGTTATTGAAAATATATACCGACTGCGGCAGAACGGTACAGAACCAATGCTGGCAGCCACTGAAGGCAGCGGTGAAGTTGCTGCGGCCATTACAGCTTCAACACTGACGACTGCGGCGGTATTTCTTCCCATTGTTTATATCGAAGGTCTTGCCTCCGAGATTTTTAGTGAACTGGCTGTGACTGTAGCCTTTTCTCTGCTGGCTTCCCTGCTGGTTGCCCTTTCTCTCATACCAATGCTGGCTTCTCGTCTTCTCAACGGACGGATAACTGAGAAGGTCAAGCTGGGTAAATTTGACAGGGCCGGGGGCAGAATCAAGACTCTTTACGGGAGTTTCCTTGATATAGCCCTGACCTACCGGGCAGTAACTGTGGTTGTGGTGGTACTGATATTTGCCGGCAGCATGCTGCTTGTTACCCAGATTGGAGCTGAATTCATACCTCCCATGGATGAAGGAGAGATTATGGTTGAGCTGGAGATGCCTCAGGGCATGATTCTCTCAGAGACCCGGCAGGTTACTCTGGAGGTTGAGGAGATGATTGCTGCTATTCCAGAAGTAGAAACAGTATACACCAGCATTGGAGCTGCCGGAGGACAGGCCGCCATGATGGGACTGGGAGGTGGAGCCTCTCATCAATCAAGTCTGGAGGTCAGTCTGGTCTCACGGGATGAAAGAGAGAGAAGCACCGCTGAAGTTACTCGAGATATCAGGCAGCTGACAGCCGAAATTCCCCGGGCAGATATTACTGTTACCGATATGGCCGTGGACCTGGGCGGCATGATGGGAGGAGCTCCGGTAGCCTTAAGGCTGCAGGGTCCTGAACTGGATGTTCTGGAAGAGCATTCTCAGGAGCTGGCTTTGCTGCTGGAGGATATCGAAGGAACCAGCAATGTTGAGACCAGCTTTGAAGAAGCCCGACCGGAAGTGGTAGTCAGCATAGACCGCTCCCGCAGTCGTGATCTCGGTATCCCGGCTCATATGATTGCTCAAACTGTCAATACCGGGATTGAAGGCCAGGTTGCCTCTCAATACCGGGTTGCCGGCGATGAGCACGATATCAGAGTCAGGCTGGCAGAAAGCGGGCGGGAAAGCCTGGCTGATCTGCGGAGTTTGAGAGTAGCTTCTCCGG
>PWFW01000264.1 GCA_003554225.1 Halanaerobiaceae bacterium
GACATTATTCGATCAGGGATTCACTGGTATCTGTTTTAAAAATGCCTGTGGTGCATGCTGCCCTACTGGCTTTTATTTTAAGGGGTGCAGGAGTATCAGCCTTACCGGATAATTTTTACAGCGCTTTAAAACTACTTTCTGAAGCGGCGATTCCTTTGGTAATGGTGGTATTTGGAATGCAGCTAGCAGAAATTAGCACTTCTAATATTAAATGGAATAAGATGTGTGCTGCTTTAATCATTAGGCTGGTTCTTTCCCCGATACTTGCATTTTTGTTAGTTGCACAGCTGCCTGTTTCACCTGTTTTGGGGAATGTAATGATTGTGCAGGCAAGCATGCCCACTGCGGTAGTGACAACAATGTATGCTCTCGAATACAACAGTCGACCGGATTTTGTTTCTGCGGTGACCTTAATAAGCACCCTGTTGAGCGCTATAACTATAACTGCTTTGTTGATGCTATTATAATTTAATCAAAAACAGTGGTTACCTATCTCTACAAGCCATTTACCTGTTAAAGTTATTTATTTGCTTAGATTCACTCGGGCTTATTAATCAAATCGCTTTATATATATAATAACAGGTAATTTACTTTAAGCCGGTAAGGTGGTATGCTATAAAAAATAGTGTAAACAATGACTTAAATGATACCTCACGTCACCCAGGGTTTGACCATTCAATGATTCGCTATCTTTATTGCAAAACTGTGTTGAAATGCTGTTTTTCACGTGATTATACCCAACATGTATATTTACAATAACAAAAATTAAAAAATCTTTTTTCTGGCAGGAAAATTGAGAATAAGATAGAATAATAAAAGCATCACGAAACACTATTGCTATAATAGAAACAACAAAGATTTATAGCAAATTATAAGCGAAGGGAAGGTTTAATTAATGGAAAGTAACAGGGTAAAAAAAGGACCGGAAAGAGCTGCCAGTCGTTCTTTATTTTACGCGATGGGATATTTGCCGGAAGAATTGAATAAACCGCTTGTAGGTGTAGTTAATTCGTACAACGAGATTATTCCAGGGCACATTCACTTAAACCAAATTGCTTCCCAGGTAAAAGCAGGTGTTTATGCCGCAGGCGGGGTTCCTTTTGAATTTAACACAATAGGGATATGTGATGGTATAGCTATGGGACATTATGGTATGAAGTATTCTCTTGCCAGCCGGGAGTTGATTGCCGATTCGGTAGAATCAATGGTGATTGCCCATGGTTTTGATGCCCTGGTTTTTGTAACCAATTGTGACAAAATAGTGCCGGGGATGTTAATGGCATCTGCCAGGTTGAATTTACCCAGTATCGTTATCAGCGGCGGACCGATGTTAGCAGGAGAGTATAAGGGTAAATCAGTGGACTTGAGCAATGTTTTTGAAGCGGTTGGTGCTGTAAAGAAGGGGAATATGTCTGAAGAAGAGCTGCAAGAGTTTGAACTGTCAGCTTGCCCGGGATGCGGTTCTTGTGCAGGCATGTTTACCGCTAATTCGATGAACTGTATGACTGAAGCTTTGGGAATTGCATTGCCGGGTAACGGAACGGTTCCAGCGGTCCATGCAGAAAGAATGCGTCTGGCTAAAAAGTCCGGCATGAAAATAATGGAGTTAGTGGAAAAAGGGATTACACCAGATAAAATAATGACTAAGGAAGCTTTCCGAAACGCTTTAACGGTGGATATGGCCATTGGGTGTTCTACCAATACTATTTTACATCTCCCTGCAGTTGCGAATGAATTGGGGATTAAATGGGACCTGGATGAAGTAAATGAAATCAGCAAATCAACGCCACAATTGTGCTTGCTTAGTCCGGCCGGCCCATCTTATGTCGAGGATTTAAACCGCGTAGGCGGTATCCAGGCTGTGATGAAGGAACTTGCTAAGAATAACTTGTTAGATCTTAACGTTTCGACTGTTTCAGGGAATAACTTGAAATCGTTATTGGAAATAGCTCCTCAAGCGGACGGCGAGATAATTCGCCATGTGAGTAATCCGCAAAAACCTGAAGGCGGGATTGCCATTTTATTTGGCAACCTGGCTCCTGAAGGTGCTGTAGTTAAACAGGGTGCTGTAGCTGAAGAGATGATGGAGGTTGAACTAAAGGCCAGGGTTTTTAATTCTGAAGAGGAAGCTTCTGAGGCTATCCTGGGTGACAAGATAAATCCCGGAGAAGCAGTGGTAATCCGTTATGAGGGTCCAAAAGGCGGTCCAGGGATGAGAGAAATGTTATCACCTACTTCTTCTTTGGCTGGGATGGGTCTGGATAAAGAAGTTGCCCTAATTACAGACGGGCGGTTTTCCGGTGCTACCAGGGGAGCTTCTATAGGGCATGTTTCTCCCGAAGCTATGGAAAAAGGCCCGCTGGCTATTGTACAGGAAGGAGATATTGTTGAAATAGATATCCCTGGAAAAAGATTGAATGTCCGCCTGGAGGAAAAAGAAATAAAGGAACGGTTTGGTAAATTATCATTGCCGGAACCTAAAATTAAAAGTGGTTATTTGGCGCGTTACGCAAAAATAGTTTCTTCTGCCGGGAAAGGCGCTATTATGGAATAAGGGAGGTTAAAGCTTTGTTTAAAGTCCCCGATGGATTGGAAGTAGAAATACCGGAATTCTATAGAATTACCCAAAAATTTGATCCCGATAAGATTGAAAATGTTGAAAAGGCTGTAGTAGATGAATTAAGGAAACCTGAGATTAAAGACAGCTTAAAGCCCGGCAATAAAATTGCAGTAGCTGTTGGAAGTAGAGGGGTTGCCTGCATTGCTGAAATTGTTCAAGCACTGGTTGGCGAATTGAAAAAAATGGGTTGTGAACCTTTTATTGTTCCCTCGATGGGAAGCCATGGCAATGCGGAAGCGGAGAATCAAAAAGCTATACTGGAAGGTTACGGTATCAAAGAAGAGTACGTTGGGGCACCTATTCGTTCATCACTTGAGGTAGTTAAACTGGGCGAAGTTGATGGTGGAGTATCAGTTTATTTTGATAAGATTGCTATGGAGGCAGACGGTATCATTCCTGTAAACCGGGTTAAGCCCCATACCGATTATGTCGGAGATATTGAAAGTGGAATTATGAAAATTATGGTGATCGGCCTGGGTAACCACAAGGGGGCTACCAGTATTCACTATAGGGGGGCTATGGGATTAAAAAATATTATTCCCAGGGCAGCAAGGTTAATTATAGGGAAAGCCCCCATAATCTTTGGTTTGGCTACAGTAGAAAATTCATATGATTATCCGTGCAGGATTAAGGCAATTTTGCCGGAATCGATTGAAAATGAAGAGAAAAAGCTTTTAGAAATAGCTAAAGAAAAGCTGCCCACATTTCCGGTAAATGATATTGATTTATTGATAGTTAACGAAATAGGGAAAAATATTAGCGGCACCGGGATGGACACCAATATTACTGGTAGGATTGGGATTTGGGGTATTCCTGATCCGATTGAACCCGATATCAAAAAGATCGTGGTTCTGAACCTAAGTGAACATACCGGTGGTAATGCCGTGGGCATTGGACTGGCTGATGTAACCACAAAGTCAGTTGTTGATAAGATAGATTTTGGACCTACTTATACCAATGCAATTGCTGGTAATTGTTTTCAACGTTCTTTTACTCCTATAGTTGCGCCAAGTGATCATGATGCAATTGCCCTTGGCTTGAAATACAGCCGCGGATGGGATCCGGTCAACGCCAGAGTAATAAGAATAAAGAATACTCTTCACCTGGAAGACCTGGAGGTATCGAGCTCTATATGGCAGGAAGTTAAGGGAAACAGCAATATAGATACATTAAATGGCCCGTATAAATGGGACTTTAATTCAGAGGGAGGGTTTGTGTAAGATGTAATGTA
>PWFW01000073.1 GCA_003554225.1 Halanaerobiaceae bacterium
GGAATGCCCTTCAGGTCCTTCTTGAGGGGGATGGTGAAACCACAAAGGGTTCTGAGACTGTTACAGTCACCACTGACGATGGAATTACCACTATCAAAGTGGAGTTCCGGAATGAGGCAACGGAGTCCACTATTGCAGATGTTATTTCTGCTATTCAGGGGGATACGGATGCTGACGAACTGGTTATGGTGGAGGCTGTTGGAACAGACAGTGAGGAAGCATTTGAAGTAAATGAATCACTGAGCGGCGGAAAAGCTGCTAACACAGGACAAACCGTGGCGAAAGCCGAGGAAAACGTGGACCCAGATGGTGTTACCAAATGGGTAAAAGCACGGATTATATAAGGGGGTTACAATTATGGGTAAACAAAACGTATCAATAGACTATATGGGTGGCGGACACGCCCAGGGACGCGTGGCAAAGGCTATTGCGACAAGCGGGGGGATGTCCCCCAGTGAATTTCGTCCGTATTTGGATAAAAAGGGGCGTCCAACGGTTGTTGCGCACTCCGGCGGGGACCGCCTGGACAAGAAAAACTGGATGAAAGTTTATTCCGACAAGGCTGTACTCCGGAAAGATGAATGGAAGATGTTTGACGATGCTGTTCATCAGGTTGCGGAAAAGCGACTGAACGGAATTGAGGATTTGGAGCAAGCAGGACTTGTCCATAATATCGGGGATGGAATGTCATTCACCGTAATGGAATGGGAAGATATGGGCGATGCTCTGGAAGCAGAAATCAGCATGGATGGTGTGACGCGGGCACAGAATTCAAGAATTGAATTTGGCATGAACTACCTGCCGTTGCCTATTATCCACGCTGACTATGAACTGAATTTAAGATTCCTGAAGAATTCCCGGAACCGGGGACAGGCGCTGGATACTACGATGGCGGAACGTGCCGCAAGACGGGTGAACGAAAAACTGGAAGAGCTTCTTTTCACAGACAAAGAATACAGTTTTAAAAATGGCAAGATTTATTCTTACCTTTCCCACCCGGATGTTAACACCGTGGTCCTGGATAATAACTGGGATGATACGGCGGCTTGTTCCCCTGAGGACATCAAAAACGATGTTCTTGCTATGAAGCAGGCGTCAATTAACAAGCACTTCTTTGGTCCCTGGAAACTGTATGTTCCTACCAATTACGAAACCCGGCTGGATGACGATTATTTCAGCGGAGAAGCAACTGGTGGTGGACGTGGCAGAACTATCCGTCAACGGATTTTGGATATTGAAGGGATTACAGGCGTGAAAGTAATTGATACTCTGCCGGCAAATACGGTGTGTCTGGTACAGATGACAAGCGACGTAGTACGCCTTGTCCGAGGAATGGGAATTCAAAACGCTCAGTGGGAACGCGAAGGCGGGTTTATTCAACAGTACAAAGTTATGACAATTCAGGTGCCGCAGGTTCGTTCTGACCAGAATGGAAATACTGGAATTGTAATATTGTCATAAAAAAGAGAGGGGCAATCATGAAATATAGAAAAATCGGTGGAGGAATCCTGAAATTAAAAGATGGAAGGACAATCCAGCCGGGAGAAGTCTTCACAGCTGATGAACAGGACTTACCAGGGGGTGTTGGGCGGCGTCTCATAAAAGAGGTTCCGCGCAGGGGCGCCCCCGGTCCCGCCCCAGAGACGGTGGAGCTTGATGAAGAAGTGGAAATTCAGGAAAAGAACGTTTCCGAAATTGAGCACGTTCTCAAACGCCGGGGGAAATCCCCGTGGTGGGACGTGGTGAACAAGGTATCCGGAGAGTCATTGAACAAGAAGGCACTCAGGAAGGAACAAGCTGAATCACTTTTAAAAAGAACGGGAGAATGATTATGGGGAATGGTGCTATCACAAAGGGAACATTTAGTGAACAAACCAGTGAGGGGCAACGAAAGATACTATTTGATGAAATAGTTTGTTTACGAAAAGAATTAAAGCAACAGGTTTTAGACCAGGAAAAAAGCACAAAAGAATTAAAGCAACAGGTTTTAGACCAGGAAAAAAGCACAAAAGAAAAGTACGCATTTTATCAGAAACGCAGTGAATTGTGTGATAGACGATTTGTCAGGTTGGAAAAATTCCAGTCGAAATTAGTTGGCGGCATTGCTGTTACGTCATTTATAATAGGCATTCTAGCAACTCTTGCTGCGCGAGGTGGAGTATGACTGAAAACGAAAAGATAGAAGGGATTCAGAATATTTTAGAAACGGACCTTAATGAGGACCAAATCAAAACGTTCCTTCACACTGCCTCCAATTTAGTGGAACGGGCGGTCAAGTCAGTGGAAGAGTCTACGAAAAATGACATAATAATCTGGTTGACCGCCCACTTTATTGCGAGTACCCGGGAGCAACAGCTTACCCGCGCAAAAGCGGGGACCGCTGAGGCGGTATTCCAGGGAAAAACCGGATTGGGATTGGATTCCACTTTTTATGGACAGCACGTGAAGATGTTGGACACCAGCGGGGTTCTTTCCCGTTTGGATAAGGATACTGCTGAAGCATATATTTACGCTGTTCCATCGGAGAGGAAATAATGGCAAATCCAATTATTCGTTTTGTTGAGTCTGTTTGTGTGCAAACAGCAGTGTATTGGGGTTCCCCGAATCCGGATGGATATGGGGGATATTCTTACGATGCGCCAGTGGAGGTCCTTTGCCGCTGGGATGATAAGGTTCAGATGGTCCGTGATAGCAGGGGGGATGAAGTAGTGAGCAACGCTGAGATTATGGTGGCGCAGGACCTGGCTGAAGGGGGGATGATGCATTTGGGAAAATTAACGGAATTGACAGAAAGTCAAAAAAACAATCCATTAGAAGTTCCTCAAGCCAGGATTATTCTCAGGCTCAATCGGGTTCCTTTATTCCGCAGCAAAACAGAATTTATTTATACAGTATTCCTGGGGGGCAGACGATGAAACTTCATGGATTTGATACCGTTTTACGAAATTTGAATACAGAAATAAAAAAAATAAAAAAGCGAAATACCCGGGGACTTTTATTGGCGCTCATTGAACTCCAAAGAGATATGGAACCAATGATTCCTTTGGATGAAGGGAATCTGAGAGCAAGTTTTTTCATTACTACAAAGATACCTTCTGGAGTGGAAAGTGCTGATTTCAGAGGAAAAAACGCATCAGAATTACAGACGCACCACTCTGCGGTGGTTTCTCAATTCCGTGCGCAGGTACAAGGGGAACCGGAACCCACTGCGATATTCGGTTTTACTGCATTTTATGCATGGTATGTGCACGAAATGATTGGGGCAACTTTTCAACGACCCAACGCAGAGGCAAAATTTATGGAAAAAGCAATTGACCGTAAAATAAATGGGATGTTAAAAATAATTGCTGAGGAATCGAAAATATGAATCCAGCAAGCCAGGATATAGCCACATATTTACAAGGGAAAGAAAATCTTGACCTTACTATTGGGGAAAATCTTTTCATCGGAAGGGAGCCCAATAAACCAAGTTCTTTGGTCACGATATTTGATGTTGCGGGACCTGGACCGAAAGTAGTGATGTCTGGCACCGTTCTTTTCTCAATGCCCTCAATTCAAATTCGGGTACGTAATATTGACTATCGGGATGGCTGGGCTGTTATAAATAACATAAAAGTATTGCTTCATTGTTTTCGGGGAACGCTGAGCGGGACTGTATACGCAGGAATATCCTGCCGGCAGGAACCTGCGCTATTGGATTACGATGATGGCGGGCGGGTCCGGTTTGTCAGCACGTTTACGTGCCAAAGGACGCAAGAAAAAAATACAGGGGGTGAAGGATAATGAGTACACTGGGAAAAGGAACGAAATTTTACAGAATACAAGAGGATTATTCATGGAA
>PWFW01000163.1 GCA_003554225.1 Halanaerobiaceae bacterium
AAGGTAAGGGTTACATAGCTGTACCTGCCGAACGAGGGCAGCTTAGCTGAAGCCAAACAGGCCTGCAACCGGACCTAAAAAGAGAAAAGCGCAAGCTAAGGAGCAACTTTGCAAGTGTTTGAGACATTAGGCGCAGCATGCAAAGCACTCATGCACAAAAAAAGCTACACCCTTAGTGTCTGCCTGGTGAATAAAGTTTCTCAGCCTGGCAGGACTATTGCAGGGAATACTGAACAAGTTCTGGTGTTTAGAGCGCAAGTCTGTCAAATCTGGGCTCGGGCAATCCAGAAGCACATGCTCTTCATCTTGCACACAGTGCCAATCACACTTGTTGCAAATTCTGAGCTCGTAAGGGATCCTCTTTTGTTTATGCCGAAGAATCTCAACATTGAGAGTGTGGCTGGAAAGGCGCAGTCTAGAAAGGGCGCGTGAAAGATGACTAGGAATGTTCAAGCGTAGGTAAGGAGGAATGGGTGGCTTTCTTTCTCTTTTCTTGTCATCCCACCAGCCCAGTTGAGTCCCTATAGGGGTGCCAAAATGTGTATGATATGTCCTCATCACCCTGCTGGTTGGGTGAGCTTCATGTGGGTGTATTTGATCGACATTTCTCCAAACTTTGATGACTTGTTCACGTAGCATGATTTCAAAGTCACCCATGTTGATTTTCAAACGGCCCATCACAGCAGCTACGTAGGTATCAGAGCCAGGAGTGTCGCGGAGGGCGGCTAGTATTTCCCAGGTCCAGCTGCCCTTTTGGTTAGCAAGCAGCAGGTCGGCTTGGCTGATTTGACTCAAAAGATTGCTGTTGGTCGTCAGCAGGCTGTTCCAGAACCGAATAACGCAGCAAAACCAGTAGAAGTAAAGAGGCATCTGGCCTGTTTCCCGCAGCAGACAATGTGTTTCTGTAGCTTTCTTCACGCCCAGAAGTGATTTAAGGAAGCAGACATGGTGGATATGGGCTTTGGTTTTGGCAGCAGATTCGTAGGATAGTGTACTTGTAGCCCAGATTTGACACCCATACAAACCAGCAGTAAGAGCATACACTTGGAAAATCCAGAGCATGACATGTCTTCTGTTTTGTATACCCAACTCCGAACCAGCTTTCCAGATTCTGGCAATAGCGCTCGCAAAGTTGCATGCCATCTGCCTTGAGGCGGTTTTTGACCTTCCATCTCTGCTTAGCTTAATACCAAGGTATTTAAACTCTTGCACATTTTCAAGTGGGGTACCATGGTAGAAAAAAGTTGGGTTGCTGGAGGAGAAGAAAGCCATAACCTTGGTCTTGTCTGTATTGAGTGTCAATCCCTTGATCACAGTGTAGTCATAGAATCTGTCTAGCTGGAACTGCAAATGCTGGGCAGTGTTCGCTACCAATGCTATATCATCAGCATATTCAGTGTGTGACACTTTAGTTGTTTCCAAGGCTGTCAAAGCTCCGCGCTCTGGTGTGTTTAGGAACCTGCTCAAGTCATTGGTGTATAGTGAGTAGAGGAGTGGGCTCAGGGGGCACCCTTGTTTTAGCCCTTTGTTGGCTGTCACTGCATCTGATTCCTTATCTCCATCAATAAGAATGT
This sequence comes from Halanaerobiaceae bacterium, assembly GCA_003554225.1. Classification (GTDB taxonomy): domain Bacteria; phylum Bacillota; class Halanaerobiia; order Halanaerobiales; family Halarsenatibacteraceae; genus T1SED10-84. The sequence continues at coordinate 1,575 of PWFW01000163.1, forward strand.
AGACGCTTCCCTCATACATAGCCCGCACAGCTGTAAGCAAGTATTGTGGAACGTGAATATCCTGAAGATGCGTCCATAACTTCTCCCTTTGCACATTGTCGTAGGCAGCAGTGAGGTCAACGAAGGCAGCAAACAGCTTCTTCTTCTTTTGCCGTGCCACTGAAAGGAGGTGTCGTAGAATGAAAAGGGGCTGGTTTGTGTTCCTCGTGGGACAGAAGCCAAATTGTGTGTCTGAGATCTGGCTCTCTGCGAGAGCCCATTCTGTCAGAAGGTCTCTAACCACGTTGGCATAAAGTTTGTAAACACATCCATTTATAGCAATCAGCCTGTAATTTTTTGGAAGCAATGTATCAGATTTTTTGTGCAAAGGAGTGATCTTGGTCGTTTTCCAGGCCGAGGGGAGCAAACCATCTGATAGGAGCAGTCTGAATAAATCTGTTAAAAGAGGAAGGAGTACATTTTCTTTTCGTTTTTTCCCACGTTCGCCATGCACTTCCCTCTCTGCCTGTTTGATGAACATGGACGAGTAGTGATCAAACCCAGAGGAGGCATTAGCATTCATGCGTGACACATTGTGTTGGATACAAGAGCTCAGAGTTGATGCGGAAGGCATGTCGTAGGAGGAAGGAGTACTGCTGTTTCGCTGCTGAGGTGATTGGTGGGCTTGGCCCTTGTCTGAATCTTCCACCTGGCCCTGGGGAATCAGCCAAATCTGAAGGAGCTGTCTGTCTGGAGCGTAGCCTATTGCTTAACACCTGGTGAGAGGGGGGGAGCTTGGGAAGCAGGCCCTGCCCACCCGAGGCCCCTGTCTGGTCTTGAACAAAGTGTCCATGAAGGTATTCTGTCCAGACGTGGGCGGGAACAGGTGTTTGGCAATTGCATTTGCGTTCATGAAACAGTTTGTAGGCCTGAACATCACGAGACTCGATCAGATTCACCACTTCTTGAGCTTTGACTTTCTTGTAAGCACGACTTCTCTTCCTGCAGTAAGAATTGTAGGCATGCTTCAGGTTCGTAATGGGTTGCCTGTGCTTTGCAAGATGTCGTATCTGAGCTTTCAGGTTCTTGCATGTGTCATCAAACCATGGTGCCATTGGAAGGTTTTGTATCGCTCTGTACGGTCTACGTCTGGATATCATGTTTGCTACTCTAGCAGCATGTTCAATGAGATGTACCAAATGGGTGTAAGCGGTGTCTGCAAGTCTTTCGTGGATGGCCTGCTTGAACAGATCAAGTGTTGCATCATCAGTGACCAGGTTCTCAACGTATTGCTCTGCAGCCTGTCCATTCCAGACCAGTTTGGACTCATGTTTGCTTTTTTTAGCGTATGTTGGAAGGCGTAGATCTATGTGGTTGAGATCACCCACAACAAAATGGCATTTCAGAGGTTTGTGATCCATCATGTTCACTCTTTGAATGACTCTGATGTCCTGGCAGCGTGTGTACAGCTCTGGTGTCATTGCAACATGTTCAGTCCTTGAGGGTATGAGGGCCGGGGAGGTGTGGTACCCGAAATAGGTGGCCTGGCCACTGTCTCCTTTCCCGCGTCCCGTTGTAAGAAAAAGAGGTGTGGAGGATACCATGTCGAGGAGGCATTGACCAGCAGCGTTCAATTTCGAGTGTTGATACGGGTTCAGACGTGGGAGTAAAAGCTGGGGAAATTTCTCCAGCAAGGGAGCAAATTGTTGGGTGACAGGTTCTATTTCTTGGCCCAGGTGTGCATTAAAGTCACCCAAGATAATGATGTGTTGGCTCAACTCCTTGACTTCTACTAGTTCCAGTTGCAGCAGGGAAAACATTTCAGCAATGTCTGCATGTGACCGATAAGAAGATTGGGGGTTGATATATATGCCGCCCAAGACCACTTTTGCCATAACTCCAAAAACAGACCCATGGATTGTCAGCCAGACAGCTTGCAAGGACTCTGAAATTTTGCACAGTTGCACAAGGTCACGAACACTGTTATGGACAAAAATGGCGACTCCCTGTCCCTTCCGTCCTTCATTCAAGACAGTGTTGTGATAGCATTGTGTGTGAGAAGGCAGATGTTGGATAAGGGGGGCTAGATTGCTTACTCTTGTCTCAAGCAGAACCGTAATGTGATTGCTGCGAATATGTCTCACCAGCTGTTCCATCTTTTCTGCATAGTCATGCCATGGGATACCATCGCAATTGAACACCAAAATTCCAAGGAAATTGCCAGATGTCTTGTCAAAGCGGTGAACTAGTTCCTATTGGATGTTAGGAAT
>PWFW01000167.1 GCA_003554225.1 Halanaerobiaceae bacterium
GGCCCTGAATTTCCCGGATTTCATCCAGCTGATAGCCAACTTCGGCCATCATCTTTTCATAGTCAAAAACCAGCTCATTGCGCCGGAAACGGTCATAATCAATCCCCACCGCTTCTTTCATAATCTGATTCCGGCGTTCCATAACCTCCTGATAGGTTTTAGCAGCCATCTATTCTCCCCCTCCCTCGCGGAGCATCTCTTTAAGTTCCCGTCCCACCTGCAGCAGCTCCGGTATCGCTTTACCAAAGCTGTGATCATAGGAAGGATCGGCATCAACCAGCCTGCCCCGGTATCTATTGCCGATAACCGTTTCAATCTCAGCTTCCTCACCAATTTCAGCCGCCTCCTGGAGAAAACCCTTTACCCCCTTCTCCAGAGGAACCCTGCCTGTATCTTCCGGTACCTGCGGCGCCCTCTCTTCAGCCGTAAGCTCAATATCATGAATCTGAACCCAGCGGCCAGCCGGAATTTTTTCAGCCATTAAGATCTACCTCCCGTATATATAATGTGCTTTCAAGCGAAAGAAAAGTACCTTCATGTAGGCTGTTCTTATTCTTTCATAAACCGATCTCACTAATACAGCAAATTTATCTAGATCCTGCAACAGATTGACTTTGCTACTGCTAAAGAATTAACTTACTCCTGCAGCAAATTTCTAATATCACACTTAAAAACCCCCGGTGTCGGCAGATCTGCCATGGTAACCAGACCGGGTTCGGAATTTAACACCTGTGGAATCATGTTAACCGCCACTGCCATGGTTCCTGTTCCCCCGGGAATTTCAGGCTGAATCGCCATATTTACCGGGGGCTCACCGCTGATCTTGATGTAATCTCCAGTCTCGGTGCCCTCCTTGCCGGGATGGATCTGCTGGGGATGTTCCAGCACAATGACCTCTTCACCCTGATAATATCCCCGGGCAATATGCTTGCAGCCGGCCACCATACCTGGCTCAACCTTGACATGTTCGGTCTCCCGGTGGGTTTCCGAAACAATCGGTTCCCGGGTTTCTTTGATCTCGTCAATCTCAAGACCAATCCGATCGGCGATCATGCGGATCGACTCCCGAAAGCCGATATGACCAACTATCCTGCCCTCTTCCACTCCCCGGTTAAACTCTTCCACCGTGGTACCAACACCCTGGGTCTTCATTACAGTAGGACCGAAGGGTGAAAGATCATTGACCCGGGAAGCTTCAATTTTATCGACACTGGCACAGGCTCCCGTAAGGGTAACGATCAGATGATCCAGCACAAAACCGGGATTGATGCCGGTACCCAGTACCGCCACTCCGTTTTCCCTGGCCAGCTTATCGAGCCAGTCGGCAAAATCCGGATCTCCAGCCTGAGGATAGGCCATCTCTTCAGCAATGGAAATGACATTGATCCCCCTGGTGATGATAGTTTCCAGTTCATCCCTGACATCGACGAGGAAGGAGCTGGTGCCGTGCAGCACAATATCAACTTCACCAGCAAGCGCTTCTTCGGGATCGTTGGTGGCGGCAACACCTAGTTTGCGATCCAGACCAAATAATTCACCCAGATCCTTACCTGATTTTTTGGCCCGACCGGCAATACCCCCGACTATTTCAATACCTTCTCTTTCTGCCAGAATTCTACCCATTCCGCTTCCCATTGATCCCAGGCCCCAGAGAACAACTTTGACTTTTTCCATGATATTTCTCCCCCTTGATTAAGTTAAAATTCTCATTCTCAGCAGTCAGTAATTCCAATCAACCATTTAATAAGTCAGTCAAACAGTTTGCAGGTCAACCCACCACAGCCACCTAATGGACTGATTGCACTTCCGAAAATATTCATAATTCCAAAAATAACCCAAAAAAATTTTGACAATTTCAAACCCGTTTCACTCTTTCCCCGGCATTTCTAACCTTCTTACGAACCTGTCAGCAAATATAACCAATCCAGCAATTATACTAACCACTTAAGTAGTCACTATCATTATAAATCTTTTTGGCCCCGATTTCAACAGTTTTTTGTTGATTTATTTTGATGTTTCTTTTGATGTTTTTCTGTTAAATGACGGATTAATTTTTCATGCGCAGCTGCACCCCAGAGTGGCATGGCTCTTTCCTTAAAAATACGCTATATTATTTTCATCTATTCTTGCACCCCAGAATGGCATGAAGGAATATCATTCCTGCATCAGGCGGCGGGCCGTTAAGAGAAAAACCTTAACCCCCCTGGCCAGAATCTCTTCATCGAAGTCAAATTCCGGGTGATGATGAGGTGCAGTAATTCCCTTTTCGGGATTCTGTCCACCCAGTAAAAACATCGCACCGGGCCGCCGTTCCAGAAAGTAGGCAAAATCTTCGGCTCCGAGTGTCGGCTCACCGATCTCCAGAACACAGTCTCTTCCCAGTGCCCGGACAGCCTCCTCTTCCAGATAATCCACCACCCTATCATCGTTAATCAGCGGAGGATACTGTCTGCGATAATTCAATTCATAATCTGCTCCTCCCGCTGCACAGATTCCAGCCACCACTTCCTCAATTCTCCGCTGCAGCAGATCCCGCACCTCTTTTTCTACCGCCCTGACAGTTCCTTCCAGGCGCACCCTGTCAGCAATTACATTCCGGCGGTACCCTCCTTCAATTTTTCCGATAGTAATCACCGCCGGTTTGACCGGATCAACACTGCGGCTGACAATTCCCTGCAGGCTCTGAACCACTTCGCTGGCAATCAAGACAGCATCTTTACCCTGATGGGGGCTCGCTCCATGAGCACTTTCAGTTAAAATATCGAGATCAAATTCATCAGCCGAAGCAAAAAACGGACCACGCTTGACTCCTATGCATCCAGCCATCTCTTTGCTCCAGATGTGCAGGGCCAGCAGATAATCAACCCGGGGATTTTCCAGCACCCCCGCTTTAATCATCGGCAGCGCTCCCCCCGGACCCTCCTCCGCCGGCTGAAAAATCAGCTTAATCCGACCCGGCAGCTTCTCCTCAAGCCTGGCAGCTGCCATTGCCACACCCAGCAATATCGCCACATGGCCATCATGACCGCAGGCATGCATCATGTTGTCATTTTCTGAACTGTAATCCAGACCGGTAGCTTCACAGATCGGCAGAGCATCCATATCAGCCCTGATCCCAACTACCGGTCCCAGGCCAGAACCCACCAGGCCAACAACCCCGGTACTGGCAATCCCGGTCTCATGAGGGATCCCCTCCCGGCTCAGCACCTCACTGATCAGAGCAGCTGTTTCCTCTTCTTCAAACCCTGGCTCGGGATGACGGTGAACTCTCCGGCGCAGCCTGATTATCTCCGGTTCAAGCTCTGCAACAATTTCATTTAGCTGTTTTAGCATTTTCTGCTGCCTCCTGATATGATATAAATCTGTTTTTATTATCATTTCTGCTAAATTTTCTGATAAATTACCCTGCTCTCTGCCTCTCCCTTTCAGATCATTGTCAGTTTAATCTGCTTAACTTTCAAAATCAATTATTCTCTCCAGTTCCAAATATTGAATTGCAAATTTCTGTTATAATCCTGAAAAATTTCTAAAATATTATCAAATTAAGCTCATTTAAATTTCCTTGTTGCTTATCTAATTCTGGATAATTAACTTTGCTGGCTATACCTTAATTTCAGGATTGAAAGAGATAATACACCTGACAACAACATTTTGTTTGCCTGCAGTTAACTGAACAACATGTAATTTGATAAGAGCCTCAAATTATGTTTTATCCTCTTCACCTATATCATCACTTATATTTTAACCGTTCAATTTATATTTTAACCTCATCATTCATATTCTATCCTCATCATTCATATTTTGTCTTCA